>JAIOPP010000061.1 GCA_021413845.1 Planctomycetia bacterium
CGAGACTTACAAGCAGCACGCCCACCATGTCGAAGAAGTTAAAACGACCGAATGATTAGGCGACAATACGGCCTGTCGGGATGGTGAGCTTTGCCATGATCGACCGAAGTTGACCGTTTGAATTCCGGACTCATAATAAACGCATATGGCAACTGCAATCGAAACCGCCGATCTCGAAGAGGTCTGTCGGGCTGCAATCGAAAAGCGGCCGATCGACCCGGAAGTCTCCCTGCGCGTGCGCTCCCGCGCAAACGCTGTGCGAGAGGAGCTCCGCAAACGCGGAGCAACCGACGTGGCGGTCTCTCTCATCCGTGAAGCCCGGGACGAATGAAACTCGTTCTCGATGCTTCGGTCGCGCTCAAGTTCGTGCTGAACGAGCGCGACTCCTTAATCGCCCGTAAACTACAAGACGAATTTCGACGCGGGGTCCATGAGCTGATTACCCCGGATGTCTTTCCTGTCGAAGTCGGCAACGCGCTCACGAGTGCCGAGCGAAAGAAACTGATTCCCGACGGCTTTGCGGCTATTCTTTTCGCCGACGCCCTGGATCCGGCGCCTGTCTACATCCATCGCTACCGCTGATGGCACGCGCGATTGAAATCTCTTCGCAGACCCGAACGTCCGTCTACGACTGCCTCTATCTTTTGCTTGCGGAAGATCAAGGGTGCGATTTCGTAACAGCGGACGAGAAGCTCGTTCGCTCTTTGGGCAGTTCCTCGAAGATCGTCGAGCTACGGCACTTGAGCTGATCGAAGTCGATTAGAAAATCACATGCCGGCGGCAGGGCGACGCTTCGAGATCTTCGGTCACACCCAGATGGCGTCGAGGCGGGCCGTTCGTGCTCCGCCCCTTATCAATCCCAAGCCTCCCCGGTAACATGGCGGCTGCTCGGTTCTGCCTGGAATCGAACGCATTGCCTCACGCAAACTCGGCCCCCAATACAAGCGATCACGCGTCATGCCCGACATCACTCCCTTTCGCGGTCTTCGATACGATCTCGGTCACGTCGGTTCGCTGAGCAACGTCATCTGTCCGCCGTACGACGTCATCGGGCCCGAGTTTCAAGACGCGCTCTATAAGAAGCATCCGGCGAACTTCGTGCGCGTCGAGTTGAACCGCGACGAACCGGGCGATAGCGAAGCCGACAACAAGTATTCCCGCGCTGCGAAGTTCCTCAAGAACTGGCGCAAGGAAGGGGTCTTGTTCCAAGAGCCGCAGAGCGCGATCTACGTCTACCACCAGACGTTCGATTACGCCGGCCGCACGCACACGCGCCGCGGATTCATGTGTCGCGTGAAGCTCGAGCGGTTCGGCGAAGGGAAGATCTACCCGCACGAAGAAACCCTCAGCGGCCCGAAGGCCGATCGACTGTTGCTCACGAAGGCTTGCAAGGCGAACCTCTCGCAGATCTTCGGCCTGTTCCCCGACGCCGACAACGAAGCGCAGAACATCGTCGAGATGGCGATCGCGGGCAGCCCGGCCGTCGAAGCGGAAGATCACAACGGCGTGAAGCACCGGATGTGGACGCTGACGAACCTCGACGTCATCGCCAAGGTGCAAGAAGTGATGGGCCCGAAGCCGGTCTTCATCGCCGACGGCCACCATCGCTACGAGACGGCCTGCAACTATCGCGACGAACTCGCCGCAGCCGCCGGCGGCTCGCTCCCCTCCGGTCATCCGGCGAATTACGTCCTCATGCAATGCGTCGGCATGAACGATCCCGGCTTGCTCGTGCTCCCGACGCACCGCCTATTCCGTGGTCTGCCGGCCATGACCTCGGCGGAGCTCATCGCCAAGCTCGGCGACAACTTCACGACCCGCGTCGCCGGCGAAGGGGCCGATCTCGCGTCGGTCGTCTGGGACGAGATCGAACAAGAAGAAGAACAAGGAACGCTCGGCTTCTACACGAACAAGGACCAGCGTTGGGTCTTGGCCCGCATTACGCCGGCCGGTCGCGAGCAAATGGCTCGGATCGCCGCGGAACATAGCGAGCCGTGGCAAGAGCTCGGCGTAGCGATCCTCCATCGGCTCGTCGTCGAGACGTTGCTGAATGGTAAGGACTTGCCGAAGCCCAAGTACGTCCACACCATTGCCGAGGTCGTCGAAAGCCTGGAAGCCGGCGACGTCGGCGGACGGGATGCGACCGGCGTGATGAGCTCCGGCGGCCAGTTCGAAGTCTCCGCCTTGGTCATGCCGGCCACGGTCGACCACATTCGGGTCATCAGCGAGCACGCCGAACGGATGCCCGCGAAGAGCACCTACTTCTACCCGAAGCTTCTAGGCGGCATGGTCGTGAACCCGCTGGAGTAACGGCGCCTCACGACAACCTCCGAGGCGAGCGGCCGGTGTAAGCCGGCCGGTTCCGCTGAGTGCCAAGCAGCCGATATGGCGACGGCACGCGGAGCGTGCCTGCAACGTTGGCCTACTTCTGCGCGTTGAAATCGCGAGCGCGAAGTGCGATGTTGGGCCTTGTGTGAGCGAGACGTGACTCCGACCTCTGCGAGGTTTCGACGCGTCGCTTCATTGCGACGACGGATCGCGACGGGAACCTTCGAGCTCAGCCGGTGCCGCTTGTCATCGCCGGGGCTCGAAGCAATCGACTTGAATGTCGGTCCCTCGCGACGCCGGTCGGCCGCTCGGCTTAACGGCCGTGCGGCGTCTCCTTCCGGCCTGCGGTGCGTGAGCGTTTGCTTCGGCGAGCCTTCACGCGTCGCGATCCTTTGCCGCCGCGCGTTCAGACGAAGCGCGCGGCGACCGAATGCAGAGGGTCGAACCTACACGACGGTCTTCTTAGGGTTGCAAACCTGGGAAGAGCGCTTCGCTTGTGCTGGGTGTCGTCCGGTGCGTCGTTGCCCGCGTCCTGTTCTTCCGGCGAGACCGTTCGCGGAAGCCCGGTCGGGTGCAATGCTCTGCGCAGAGTACGTTTGACAAGAAGCCCGAACCGAACCGGGCAACGACGCACGAACTTTTTCGAACCGCGAATCGACCGCGATCCAGGGCCGTGCCATGCGCAATCAAAGTAGCAGGCACGTTCCACGTGCCGTCCGCCACGAATGGCTTCGAGCAACGAACACGCCGGCTTCCCGGGATATGCATCCGGGGCTATTGAACGGAGGCTGAATTTGGCGCGAACGTGCGTTGCGCTGGAAAGACGCATGTGGTTACGGCACGTGGAACGTGCCTACTACGTTCAATACAGCCTGTCGTTCCACGTGGAACGGCCATGGTCGACCGCGACCGTTGCGAGGTCTGAGTGTTTCACGTGAAACAAGTGGACTGCGCAAAGACGAACGTTCCACGTGAAACGGGTGAGGAAAACCAGAAATCAGAAACTAGAAACCAGAATAAGGGAATGCACTCTCCCTTCCTTCTTCTGGTTTCTGACTTCTGGTTTCTACTTTTCCCCTCCTTTCGCCATTCCGGCTTTTTCATCTATCCGCTAACATCCCCGCCCGCATCGCTCGGTCGGAAGCTGAGCGAAGGCGTAGGGAAGGAGCCCGCGTTGGGTCGGATCTTGTGCGTCGCCAATCAGAAGGGTGGAGTCGGCAAGACTACGACGGCGGTCAATCTGGCCGTCGCCTTAGCCAAGACCGGCGCACGCACCTTGCTGGTCGACCTCGATCCGCAATGCAACGCCACCTCGGGCCTCGGCCTGCGCCCGACGGCCCGGCATCCGCTCGTGTCGCAAGAGTCGCTGGCCGATGCCGTGGCGAAGTCGGCGACGCCGAACCTCGACGTCTTGCCCGGCAGCCGGCGGTTCGAGGATGTCGAGTTTCTGGCCGGAGCCGATGCCGAGCAATCGGCCACGCTCGTGCGCCGGCTCGAAAGCGGCTTGCTCAATCTCTACGACTTCGTCTTGATCGATTGCCCGCCGTCGCTCGGGCAGCTCACGCGCACCGCACTCGCCGGCGCTACCGAAGTTTTGATGCCGATCCAGTGCGAGTTCTTCGCCATGGAAGGGCTCACGCAAATGATCGAAGTGATCCGCGAGGTGATGCAGCGCAATCCGCGCCGCCTCCGCTTCGGCGGAATCTTATTGACGATGTACGACGACCAGCTGGATCTCACGACGGAAGTCGACGCCGAAGTGCGCGACTTCTTCGGCGAGATCGTGTATCGAACCGTGATCCCGCGCGATGTCGCCGTGAGCGAAGCGCCGAGCCACGGACTTTCCGTTTTAGATTACGCCCCGCGCACCCGTGGCGCGCGGGCATACGCCGAACTTTGCCTGGAGGTATTGGAACGTGAGTAAAGAACGACGCTTGGGCCGTGGCTTGGAAGCCTTGTTGGGAATGAGTACCGAAGCGGTTGCCGGCGGGCCCGGACATTCCGCCGCGCCGAGTTCGCCCGCGCGCACGAATGCGAGCCCGAGCTTCGAGCGCGACTCCGCAACCTTCGAGCGCTCCGCCGCTCCGGTCGACGGCCTCCTCAGCCTTTCGATTCACGATGTCGAAGCCAATCCGTTTCAGCCGCGGCGCGAGTTCGATGAAGCCGAGATCGAGTCGTTGGCCGCGAGCATTCGCAGCCATGGGCTGATCCAACCGATCACGGTCCGGCGCGTCGGCGGACGCTATCAACTCATCGCCGGCGAACGACGCTTGCGCGCCGCCGGCAGGGCCGGCTGGACCGAAGTGCCGGCCCGTTTGATAGAGGCCGACGATCGACTCGCGGCCGAGTTGGCGATCGTCGAGAACTTGCAACGCAAGGATCTCAACCCGCTGGAGAAAGCCATTTCGTTTCGGCAATATATCGAGCGCTACGGCTGCACCCAGGAAGAACTCGCCGGCCGATTGGAAATAAATCGCTCGACCGTCGCCAACTTCATTCGCCTCTTGGAGCTCCCCGAGGAAGTGCAACAAGCGGTCCGCAGCGAACGGATCACCTACGGGCACGCGCGGGCCTTGCTGCCGCTCGGCGACGAGCGCGAACAAGCCGACTTCTGCCGCCGCATTCAAACCGAAGGGCTCAGCGTGCGGGCCGTCGAAGACTTCGTGCAAGACGCGATCCACGCAGCCGATGCCGATCCGAGCGACCAGCCGCTCGACGACGCGGACGGCGCTGCCGATGCGGCTCCGAAAGTCGTGCGCGTGCGGGCGACGAAGTCGAAGCAAACCGCCGCGCTCGAGCAACAGCTGCGCCTCGCGCTCGGCTGCAAAGTCGACGTGCGCCAGAGCGGTAAAGGACGCGGCAAGATCGTCGTCCACTTCCCGAACCACGCCGAATTCGAACGCCTATTCCAACAACTCGCCGGCCCGTTCCATCAAGCGCAGGCGGGGTGATGGGGGAAGCTTGAAGTTACTCCTGGCGGACCAGCAGATTTCGGCGAAATGATTCGATCACGCCGTCCTTAATTCCAAGAGAAGAGAGCATGCTTTGCACGGAGTCGTAGCGATCGCGTACGAGGCCCAGCAATTCCGAGACGGTCGCTGTATGGGCTCGTCCGCCGGCTGGATCGAACGAGTCGCTGTGTGCATAGTCGGTCGCGATGGCTTGCTCGGTCACGTCGAGAAGATCCAAAAGGCACGCGACGACGATGCCGGTCCGGTCACGTCCCGCGGAGCAGGAAATGAGGATGGGGATGCTCTCCGGGCAAGCGATCCGGAGGATTACGGTCGCCAGCGCGTGGCGACTGTCATCCAACATTTCCAAGTAACGAATCGCCGTGGCCCGAGGGCTTTGATCGGCGGGAGCGAGCCAATTTGGTCGAGCGGTCTCGAAGAGGGGAAGATGGACGACCTCAGCGCCGAGAGCAATGGGAGCGCTGCCGGACTGACCGACTTCGACGGTAGTTCGTAAATCGATCACGCAGCGCAAACGAAGAGAGGCCAAAGCACGTTGCTCGGCCGGTGTAAAGCGTGACGGTGAGCTGCTCCGAAAGAAACATCTCGGCCGCACAACGAGCTTGCTGGTGCGCGTCGGCAGCCCGCCGAGGTCGCGCAAGTTTCGCAGGCGGAGTAGCGATGTCTCGTCGTCATGAGCTGCCGCGTTCAACGAATGCGCTCCGGTAATTCGCTCACCTACAGTGAGCGGGATCGGATCTCGATTGTAACGCGATTGAACCAAGCAAAACAAACTGACGAACGAACTCGGGCTACAGCGTGCCAATAGGCGGGATGGTCTTTGCCAACATCGCCTGGAGTTGTTTACCAGTGACGTTCGAGAGATTCCTTGATTGTTGCCAAGGTGACGTCTGGATTTGCTCCCGTAACGTCTTTGATTGAAAGGGCGATGTTTTCTGCGATCGCAACAAGAATCTCGCCCCAAATCTCCGGTTGTTGATCGAGCCCAGTACCTGTACGTGTCATTACGGAGACTTTTCCATTACGTGCCCAACCGGAAAGCAATTCGTATGACCCGAGATCGCTTGCAATGGGCTCCGGAATCAAGAGGCGGCGCGGATCGTTCACGACATTTTCCTCTCGCACAGATATTCGGCCAGCGAATTGCGACCGAGCAGGAATGAATCACTCTCGCTGTTTTAACCTGCGGCACGACCGCCAACAAATTAATCGCCGTGCAATTCCCGACTCTTTCGCAATCCGGTGTATGCTCGGCTTACCGATCAGTTCGTAGAACGCAGGCAGCGGAGTCGCGCTCCAAGAAACTCCGGGATATTCTTCCCGTCGACGGCGTTTTAGGACGGCGCGCTGCTACAATGGCGACCGCTCCGAGCTTGGAACGGTTCCAGGCTCGTTCCCCACGGTCGTGTCGAGCGACACGGCCCATGACGACGGAAGCAAACCGAGAATCGCAGAGGATCAGATCATGACCACCCCCACGACACAAGAAAAGCTCATCGCCGTCAAACAGGCGTTGGCCGATAAATACCGCTCTTTGGCCGGCGTCGCGAAGAGCGACATGAAGCGGTTTCACTTCTCGCAGAAGGCCAAGAAGTATCAAACGCAAGCGACGTACATGGCTCGCTAAGCTCGCGCTCTGGCTCATTGAGCTGACGCGCAACGCAGCCGAGTCCTACGAAAAAAGGGACGTCTCCCGAATGGAGACGTCCCTTTTTCTTAGTCGGGGCGACATGAGTTGAACATGCGACCTTCTGGTCCCAAACCAGACGCTCTGCCAGGCTGAGCTACGCCCCGCGACTTTGGACCGGGCTATTATGCAGGAAACCGGGTTTCGCCGCTAGGTTCACTTTCGCTTTCATTTCCACATTCTTAAGGCTCGACTTTGCCGGCATCCGAGCCGCTTGCCGGAGGGCTCGCCGTTGCCGCACCCTGCGGCGTCGGACTCGTTCCGACCGGCGGCTGAGCCTGCGGATGCGGCCTCAGATACTCGTCGCGTACGCGCTGGCGTTCTTCTTCGATCTGCTCGAACGTCGCCCCGAGATCGCGCAAGATCGCTTCGGCGACCGACAGCGCGACTTCCCCTTCGCCCGAGAACACCAACTCGGCGCCGGCATCAAGCAAGATCGGAACCTCGCGCACGTAAACCGTGCGCGCCAGCACCCGAATCTTAGGGTTCAAGATCCGCGCCTGCCGGATCACTTCTTCGCTGTGGTTCATGCTGTTGGAGCTGAGAAAAAAGCTGCCAGTGTCTTCGATCTCGGCGGCTTTCAAAATCTCGATCTGACTCGCATCGCCGTAGATAGCCCGAATGCCGCGCTCCTTCAAGCCGCGCACGACGTTGAGGTTCAGGTCGATCACGGTCGGCTCGATCTCGTATTGCTGCAACAGCCGAACGACGGTCTGTCCGACCGGTCCGTAGCCGACGATGATGGCCCGATGCCGAGGATCGGTCGAACGGACTTTATTCTCGTCAGGGTCCGCGAGCGCGACGCGCACATCGCGCGCAGCCAGTTGCGCGCCGAACCGCGTGCTGCGGCGGAGCCAAAGCTCGAACGGGTCGACGAACCGATACAAGATCGGATTAAGCGCGATCGAGATGATCGCCGTGGCGACGAGCGCATTGGTCGCCTCGGTCGGCAAGATGCCGAGCTCCTTGCCGGCTGTGGCGAGGATGAAGGAGAATTCTCCGATCTGCGCCAAGGCCACGGAAATCGCCAGCGCCGTCCGAAGCGGATAGCCCAAGAGCAAGACGATTCCCAGCGCCGCCAACGGCTTGCCGATCAACACGACGGCCGTGGTCGCGGCGATCAGCAACGGGTAGTCGAGCAAGAACCGGGGCTCGAACAACATCCCAACCGAAACGAAGAACAACACGGCAAACGCGTCGCGCATCGGCAACGCTTCCGCCGCCGCGCGCAAGCTGAACTCGGAACGCCCGACGACCATGCCGGCCAGAAACGCGCCGAGCGCCATCGAAACGCCGAACAACTTCGTCGAGCCCACGGCCACGCCGAGCACGACGACCAGCACCGTGAGCGTGAACAGCTCCTGCGATCGGGTCGCCGCCGCTTGGTTGAGCAACCACGGAATGATGCGGCCTCCGAGGACGAACGTCGCACTCACGAGCACGCCGATCTTGATCGCCGTGATCAGCAGCGCCTTGCCGATCGCGGCGGCTCCGACCTCGTCGCCGCCGAAGATCGCCGGCAGCAAGACGAGAATGACGACCGTAAAAATGTCTTCGACCACCAACCAGCCGATCGCGATGTGGCCCGTCGGGTTGTGCAGATCGCGATTATCGGCCAGCACGCGCATCAGCACGACGGTGCTGGCGACGGAAACCGCCAGGCCGAACACGAGCCCGGTTCCCCAACTCCAGCCGAACGCGCGAGCGACGATCGCCCCGAGGATCGTGGCGACGAAACTTTGCACGAACGCGCCCGGCACGGCGACGCGCCGCACCGACCACAACTTCTGAGGATGAAAATGCATCCCGACGCTGAACATCATCAAGATGATGCCGACTTCGGCCAATTGCTCGGTGAGCCCGTGATCGGCATTGAAGCCGGGCGTATACGGACCGACGGCGATTCCGGCGATCAAATAGCCGACCATCGGCGAAAGCTGCAACAGTCGGGCCAAGTAGCCAAGCAGCAGGGCGGCAGCCAAGCCGCCGGTCAGGGTCATGATCAGGTCGAGGTTATGCATCGTCGTTCCTCCTCGCCGGCTCTGAGAATTCGATCGCGCCGAGACTTCGATTGTAGCCCACACGCGTCGAAATTCGGGACTTAAATTTCGCGACGGAGCTAGAGATGCGCGGCCGGCGGAAGTGTTCGCGACTTAATGCAATGAATTCATTGCAGTGCGAAAACGCGACTATAAGAATCGCCCGCTCAAGCGAAATAAGAGGCCGCCTGCGCGCGGCACATATAAAACCGTGATTTCGCGAATGCGCAGCGAGAGTTCGTCGAACCTTACCGGCTCATGTCAAACGTGCCGCGGTCTTTCGGCGAAGTGTAGTTCGCGTGGAACTTCGAGGCCGTGGCCCAACCGCTGCAATTAAACGATCCGCCGAACAGCGGGATCTGCTTCGAAGCGCGGAAGTAGACGATGCCGTTGCCGACGCTCGTGGTTTGCAGCGTCACCGTGTAGCGAAACGGAATCACTTTCATGAACGTGCCGGAGAACTGGCACTCGTAGTTGTTTCCGCAGCAAGTGATCGTGGCCCGCAAGGTTCCTTTGTGGCCCGTGCAGCAACTGACCCACGATCCGCACGTCCAGCAGCCGGTGATGTTCGGCCGGGCGACGACGGTCGGCGCATCGGCCGCGCTCGTGGTGGTGGAAAGCCCGACCACGGCCAAGCCGATCCCGATGGCCCGAACGAGCATTCCGCGGCGCGAGGTTCGTAGACCTGGGAGCGTCGTGAGCATCGATTCCTCAACCTGCTGAATGTCGCTTGGGCAACGTGCGCCTGCGAAATGCCGGCTCGCTGCGGTACTTCATTCCCATCGGGAGAATGTTCGGCTTCGAATAAATTACTGTGTGAAACTGCGGACGATTCTCGATTTGCCGTTCCTACGGCCGAATTCGGCCCAGCTTCGGCCCTCGCGAGCGAACGATCGTGCGGATAAAATGGAATCGGAAATCAGCAGCTCTCAGCTGTGTTGCAGCATCATTCCTGCGGTAGGGTTTTTCGATGTCCACGGCCGTCAACACCCCCTCTTTCGCCACGCATCCTTCGTCGGGCGAAAGCTCCGGGGTCGCCGAAAGCGCGATGGAGCTCTCGGTCGTGATGCCGTGCTTGAACGAAGAGCTCACCGTCGGCACCTGCGTGACGAAAGCCGTGCTCACGATGCAGGCGCTCGGCATCGTCGGCGAGGTCGTCGTCGTCGACAACGGCTCGACCGATCGGAGCCGCGAGATTGCCGAAGCGGCCGGGGCCCGGGTCGTGCGCCATCATCTGCGCGGTTACGGCAACGCCCTGCGCCGCGGCTTCGACGAGGCCCGCGGCAAGTACATCGTGATGGGCGACGCCGACGACAGCTACGACTTCACGGAGATCGGGCGCTTCGTCGAGCGGTTGCGCGGCGGTGCCGAGTTGGTGATGGGAAACCGCCTCAAAGGGAAGATCATGCCCGGCGCGATGCCCTGGCATCATCGCTGGATCGGCAATCCGGTCTTGAGCGGCTTGCTGAATTTCATCTTCCACACCGGCGCCGGCGACTGCCATTGCGGGCTGCGCGGGTTCACCAAGGCCGGCTATTTGCGCATGAATCTGCAAATGCCCGGCATGGAACTCGCCAGCGAGATCGTCATCAAGGCGACCAAGGCCGGCCTGCGGGTCGAAGAGATTCCGATCACGCTCCATCCCGACGGTCGCGATCGCCCGCCGCACTTGCGCAGTTTTCGCGATGGTTGGCGGCACCTCCGCTTCATCTTGATGTGCAGCCCGTTGTATCTGTTCGTGCTGCCGGGCCTGCTCTCCGTAACGGCTGGGCTCGCGGCGATTCCCGCCGTCGTGCTGGCCGGCTACGGCGTCTTCACCGATCGCTTCGGCCCGAACTTCATGTACACGGCCTCGCTGCTCGCGATCTGCGGCGCGCATCTATTGGTGTTCGGATTCCTCGCGAAGTTGTACACGCACCAAATCGACCCCGTGTTCGTCGATCCGCGCATCACGCGCTGGCGCGAACGATTCACCGTCGAACGGGGCATCATTCTCGGGCTCGCCCTGCTGCTGACGGCGAGCCTGATCGGGTTGCCCGTGCTCGCGCATTGGTTGCGGACTTGGGCCGTGCCCTCGCCGGCGCAATGGATTTTTGCGGGGACGTTGTTCGTCATCGGCTTGGAAGTGGTGTTTACGAGCTTCTTGGTCGGTATCATGGAATTGCCGAGCGAACAAAATCGTCGCGGGTAAAGCACCTCGGCGCAGGAGTCGGGCCGCAGCGTGAAGATCGGATTCATCTACGACGCCGTCTATCCTTGGATCAAAGGAGGAGGCGAGAAGACTCTCTACGAGCTCGCCTCGGCGCTGCGCGACCGAGGGCACGAATGCCATTTCTTCGGCATGCACCTTTGGGACGGTCCGCCGGAAATGGTGCGCGAAGGGCTGCACTACCACGCGATTTGTCCCGCGATCCCGCTCTACGGGCCCAACGGCAAACGAACGATCTCGCAGCCGCTGAAGTTCGCTTGGGGTGTGTTGACGAAGCTCGGTCGCTACGAGCCGGAGTCGTTCGATTTGTTCGATGTGCAGGCGTTTCCGTTCTTTTCAGTCCCTGCGTTCCAGCTCGCGCGGCGACTCCGATTTCGTCGTGTGCCGTGGCTGCTCACTTGGCTCGAAGTCTGGGGAAGCGACTACTGGCGGCGCTATCTCGGCACGAAGGGAATTCTCGGCGCGATCCTCGAACGCCGCTGCGCGTCGACCGCGCCGCATCATCTGTGCATCTCGCCGAACACCGGCCGGCGATTGCGCGAATTGCTCGGTGTCGAGGCAGAAAAAATCTCGGTGATCCCGCGCGGGTTTCTTCCGCCCGACGATGCTACGCTCGCCGGTTTCCGAACGAGTCGAATGCCGCGTCAAGTCGTCGTCGCCGGACGATTGTTGTCTTATAAGCAGGTCGATGTCGTGGTCCGGGCATGGCCCGAGGTTCGCAGGCGACTTCCCGACGCCACGTTGCACATCGTCGGCGACGGCCCGGAGCGCGCCGGATTGGAACGACTCGCCGTGGAGCTAGGCCTGACGAGTAACGATCATCGCGACGATGGCGGGGTTCGCTTCCTCGGGCAGTTGCCGGAGCGCGAACAGGTGCTCGGCGAGATCGCGGCGGCGGAGTTGCTGTTGCAGCCTTCGGCGCGCGAGGGGCAAAGCACGGTCGTGCTCGAAGCCCTGACGCTCGGCACTCCGGTCCTCGCGGCGGTCGGCGACGAAACGGCGGTCGGCGATTTTCTCGGCTCCGGCCCGTCGGCGCAGCTGGCAAGGCTCGAGGTCGCCGCGTCGCCCGCGGCGTGGGCCGAGCGTATCGTGCAACTTCTGACCAACGATGCCGCGCGCGGCGAGCTCGTCGCGATGGGCCGGCGCGAAGTGGCCGCGCTCGGCTGGCAAGCGTATATCGCTCCCGCAGTCGAACGACTTTATCAAGAGGTGATCGCTCGCGCGACTAAGGTCGCCGGCCGATGACGAGCAAGCACGCAGTCTCGTTCGGGTCGGTCGCGTCGTCGTCGAGAACTCCGCGCCCGGCGGCCCAAGCCAATGGGCCGGCAAGCAACCGAAGCGGCTTCGGCAGCGCGCGGCGCATGCCGAACTGGCGTTGGATCTCGATCGGTCGGGCCTGCGCACCTTTGAGCCGATAGAGCAGGCCGCCGGTGCAATTCGTCCACCGTTCCCAGCGCCGAACTTGCGGACCGGTGAGATATCCGCGAGCGGAAACGAATTCGAACCCGGCATCGGCGAGCATCCGCTTCCAATCGTCGACCGACGGATAGCGGAAGTGCAGCAGCCGGCGATCGGTCTCGGCAAGATAGTCGGCGCGGCTGATGCGACGCAAAAAGCTCGGGCCGCGCATCAGTTGATGCAAGCCGGGAGAAGGAACGGTGGCGAGAAACAATCCGCCCGGCTTCAAGCACCGACAGACTTCCGCCAGGCACGGCGGTAGATCGGGAATGTGCTCCAACACGCTGTTGGCGAACGCGAAGTCGAACGACGCTTCCGGCTCCGGCACACGATCGGCACCCGTGTTGTGAACGGTCGCGAACAACCCTTCGGCCACGGCCGAGGCGCACTCGGCCGGATCGGGATCGATGCCGACGAGCGACCACTGGGCACCGGCAAGCTCGGCCAAGAGGCGCGTGAGCACGCCGTCGCCGCAGCCGACATCGAGCCCTCGACCTTGCTTCGGCAGCGCTTCCGCCAGCACCGGCAGTTCGATGGCGCGCCAGAAGTTCGTCGCCGGCTGAAACGGCGCATCGGCCATGAAGTGTCGTAGCAGACCGCGACTTGTCGCGAGTCGCGCGTGCGACGACGCGGCAGGAGCGGCGGGCGAGTTGATTGCCGGTGAACCGGTTTTCGACGAACTAGACATTCGAGGCGAACTTTCTTTGAGCCGGGCGATCGCGACGAATCACAAAAAAACATTTTCCGGATTACGCGAAATTCTCACGATTCTCTCGTTTTCAACGAACCGATCTTTAACGAAAGCGTATTATTTGCTAAACGCATACCTCACGAGAGCGGTCGGATCGAACTTCGGACATGAAATAACGGGTGCATCCATGCCGGATATTGTTGTGTTTCCGTACGGAAAGATCGATCGCTACGCTCGGTTGTTTGCCTCGGCCGTGGTCGGGCTGATCGCGTTCTACGGGTTCCGATAACTCGCTCATTCGTCTTTATTTATTATCGCCGGCGGCTGTTTTCGCGGCCCGCGGCACGGCGATCATGTCCAGCGTGATGTGATGCCCCGCTCGGCCGACTCCGGTCACCATCGCTTTGCTAGCCGCAGGGGGACGTTTCGGGTCGTAAAACTCGGGACGAATCTTATTCAGCTCTTTGCTGGAAACGTCGTCGGCCACGTAATAGGTCGCCTTCGCCAGGTGGTTCAAGTCGCTCTCGGTTCGTTTCAGAACGGACGCGAGCTGCGCGAAAATCTCCCGAATTCGGCCCGGCGCGTCGGGTTGCTTGTCGCCGTAAAGACCTGAGACATAGATCGTCTTCGGGCTGTGAACGAGTGCCGCGCGACTGAAGACCGGCGACGGAGTCATTCCCGGCGGCAGCAGAAATTCCAGCTCGCTCGCCGGCGCGGCGGCATCGCCGCGCGGCGCTGCCGCGATGAGTTCGATCTCGATCGGATACGAGCCCGAACTCCATTCGACGAAGGTCAGCACCGGCAACGGGCGATCGCCGAAATAGCCCTTCATCACCGAGCGGACTTCGTCGGCCGCGTCGATCGGCTGCAGAAACGACTTCAATTGCACGACGTGCGACCAATCGAGCTTCGCAAACTTGAGCGACTGTTCCAGGCCTGCGAGCGTTCCGAGGGTCGCTTCCGCCAGCTTTCCGGGTCGGGCATCGCCGGAGACGTAAAGCTTGTCCAGCGGCGGCAACACGGCTGCGCCCGGTGTTCGAAGCACTACGCCGGGTGCGACTTGCTTCCGCAAAACCGCGACGGCATCCACGCTCACATCGGCACCGACCGCGCTCAGCTTGCCCGCCGCAAAACAGACGGCCGGTTTGAGCGCGCCGGGAAATCGCTTGGCTAAGACTTTTTCGATGTCCGCGGCGGCAACCTGCGGCGAGAGATAGAAGTTGAGCTTCACGACATCGTCGAGCGATGCCCCTGCACCGGCGAGTTGCTTGCCGACGGCATCGAGCAGATCGTTGAGTTGGTGCGTAAGGCTCGCAGCACCGGCGACGGCCGTTTGCTCGGTGTGAACGAGCGGCCAGTTTCCGACCACCACGGCGGTCGCGGTGCCGGTCGCGGGATCAGCGTCGATCGACGCTGCTACCAATTCGGCTTCGTCGGCGGCTGTTGCGGTGCCGAGCGGATTCAGCCCGAGTCTGCTGCCGAGAGCGAGTGCCGTGGTGCCCGACTTGAGAAAGCCGCGGCGATTCAGTTCGAAGTTTTCCGCCATAGCATCGTGCTCGCTTAAGTTCGTCGCTAGGGTCGGCTCCCACGTCGGGTGCCGGTCTGCGGACCTAAGTTTTAAGCGATGCGGAGAGGTGCGAAAACCGTAAATCTAGGGCGCTCATCAACCTTGAATATTTACGCTGCCGCCCGTGGCCGCGGCGGCGGTTCCGCCCGTGCTGTAGGCTTCGCTCACGACGGTCGTGCTTTGCGACATGGAAATCCCTTGATTTTGGTTCGCCATGGCCCCGAGTAGCGCCATGCCAGCCAGCATTTTCCAAGGGTCGTCTTTGTCTTTCGATTCGTCGCTCTTGCTCAGCAAGAGCGAGAGCATCAACGCCGCCATGTTCTCGATCGTGGCGTTGGGCTGAGCCGAGTTGATGAACGACGACGTTTGCACGCTCGTACTGCTGCCGGCGCTCTGAGCCGACGAAGCATCCGGCTTCGCGACTCCGGCGGCCGAAGCCGATTCCGATTTTCCGACTCCTCCCGAACCTTGCGTCCCTCCGGCGGCACCGGCTGCCAGGGCGTTCGGGGCCGACGCGGTTGCGGAAGCGGCAGACGAAATCTGACCGGAGACGGCGGCAATGCCCGACATAAAGCATCCTCTTGAATCAGCAGGGGGGTCGATCAACGCGGGGGTAAATTTCACGCTAATTACGCCCCTCCGGCGTTCAAGCAACATCCGGTGCTGCGTCGCTCTTTGTGCGATGATTCGCGCGCCCAGGTCACCGCAATCGGCACAACCGTTACGACGCGCGCGGTCCGCGATCGCCGGCGCCTACTCGATACTCGTAGTTCAACGAACGAAGCACGACGCTCGAATCTTGGCGTCGTTTGCCTCCCAAGCGCTTCCGACGTATGTACATGATTGGAGGCTTTGCATGAGCCTTTCTCACGTTCGTCGAGATCAAGTCAACCAGCACGGAATCAGCGTATGACGGCAGCGGACAATAACCCCCTTGCCCATAAAACGACGGTGGCCGAATTGTCGGGCGTCGTCGGCGACATCATGTGCAAGAAGTGCGTTACGGTGTTGCCGAACGTCTCGGCAGCCGATACCGCGGAGCAAATCGCCGCGTCGGGCGATCGCCACGCCGTGGTCGTCGATAGCGATCGGCGCATCATGGGAGTCGTCTCGCAGCGCGATATCTTCACGCACTTCATGGAGACGCTCCAAGACCAACGAGCGGCTCAGCCGGCCGCGACGGGCCAAGCCCCGTGGGAAATCGGCAGCTTGATCCACGATCAACCGGTCACGGTCTTGCCCGACGTTCTGCTGTGCAACGCCGGCCTGGTGATGGCGAACTACAAGATCGATTGCCTGCCGGTCGTCGACGAAAATAAGCTGCTGCTCGGCATCGTCAGCATTAAAGAACTCCTGCGACACATCACCGGCAAGCTCGACGCCGGGCTCGAAGAAGAGTTTACGTTCTTCACTCCCGAGAAGAAATCGCGCCCGCAGATTCCGGCTTTCTTCCGCCGGGCCAACGGAGCCTTGGTGTTGCCGAGTTCCTGCTTGGAAGATCCGACGAGCGTTCCTGAATTCGCCGTGCTCGGCTACGAAGCGGCGACCGGGCGCATCGCCGTGCGACTCACCTCCGACAAAAATGAAGAAGGTGGGCGCAAAGTTCAAAAGGATAACGATAGCCTCGTGATCGCGGCGAGCGACTTCGTGGCCCGCTTCGACATCAAGCTGCACGTTTCGGCGTTCGACGTCACGCGGCACCGCAAACTCAATTGCGTGATCCTCACGCCGAAGCAATCCCTCCCGACGCATGTCGCAGCGGAAAAGATCGTCGCGGTAGTTTAGGCACGGCGCTATGCTCGACTTCGTGCAAGCCAATCCGAGAAGCGGGTCGGACCGAGAAGTGGATTCTCGCCGTCCGGCATCAGCGATCGATCGTCGACCATCAGGCCGAAATAGAGCGCCTGCGGATCGGTGACGACCGTTCGTTCATCGCCTGTCGCGCGGAGGAATTGCCGCACGAGATCGTCTTGACGGATCGGTTCGTGCCCGGCCAGATCGACCGTACCGTTCAACGGTTTCGCGAGGGCCGCGTCGGCCACGACCGCGGCGACGTCGTCCGACACGATCGGCTGCATCAGAGCCGGCGGCAGGCGAACCGTCTTTCCTTCCGTCGCCGCTTGCGCGATGCCGCCGATGAACTCGAAGAACTGCGTGGCACGAACGATGGTGTACGGAATCGAAGCAGCCTTGATCAGATTTTCTTGCGCCATCTTCGCGCGGAAGTAACCGCTCGCGAGCAGGCGTTCGGTGCCGACGACCGACAACGCCACATGATGACCTACGCCCGCGGCGGCTTCCGCGGCCAGCAGATTGCGACCCGACGTCTCGAAGAACGCCAGCACGGCGCTATCCTCCCAAGCGGGCGCATTCGCAACGTCGACGACTACCTGCGCTCCGGCGATCGCTTGCGTTAGTCCCTCGCCGGTAACGGTGTTGACGCCTGACGAGGGCGATGCCGCCACGACGTCGTGCCCGCGCCCACGCAGGTTCGCCACGACCTTTTTTCCGATCAGTCCGCTCCCGCCGATGACGACAATTTTCATAGCTGACCTCTCGCGGTGCAATTTGTTGCTTAACGAAAATGTTCGGTCGCAAATCAGCTCATGAAGATGATCGGCGACACGGATGGCAACGGCACGCCGTACATCTCATCATGACTGATATATCATACCGAACCGGCATCATCGCGAGTCTTTCATTCAGGCGAATAGTCTAGTCTAACGTCAATATAGTTTTCGACGTACACGTGTTGCCGTGATCGCTTTTGAAAATCCGCTGCACCATTCCCCGAAATTCTGCTGCCGCTTGTGTAGACAACCGAAAGCTTCGGCAAATCTACTAAGTAATCCAAGCCGAGATCGGTCAGGGGGCAATCACGAATTGCAAGGTATTCAAGTTCGTTAAGGCTCTTCAGATGGCATAGTCCAGGCCCTGCGACTTGCGTCGCATCGAGTCCAAGGGATCCTAGTTTGATCATGGTTGCAAGATGTATGAGCCCCTGGTCGGTGATTGCCGTTCGATTGAGTGAAAGCCAGTCAAGTTCGTGACAATGGCTCACATGAACGAGGCCCGAGTCTGTCACGTGCGTGTTCGCCAAATCGAGCGATCGAATTCCGGTAAGCAACTTGAGATGACGCAGGTCGTCGTCCGACACATCGGAATAAGACAGGCTGACTGACGACACTTCGTCGAATGGTCGGCCGATTTCGTCACTTAAGGACTCTCGCAACCATTCCGGCAGCAAGCAGTCGTATCCAATTGTCGCGCCAACTCTCTCAAGACCTAATACAGCTTCGTGTTGTCGATCCCAACGTGCGACACGATGCGCTATCCAAGCGAAGAACAACGAGCAAAGAACGACACCAATCGCCGCAGTTCGCAAACGGAATTTCAATAGCGTGCCATACCTTCGTCGCCACCATTCAATTCCCGAGGCAACAACAAGCCCAATTCCGACCGCTACGCAGGCGTTTGCAATGAGCATGAGCGGATAGAAGTGATCGACGTCTTCCGTGAGGGACCAGATCGCTGGAATTCGTATAATATAGAGCGCACAGATGGTTCCTGGCGGAGTCGGTGGAGCCGGCACTCTGCGATTCAAGTACGTCAACGGCCAGCCGTGGTCGCGACTAAAGCCGTCCGAGGTTCCAGGGACGTTTAAAAATATGACGCTAGCGATCACGAGGCATCCGACGACGATCGTCGACAGATGCGCACGACGCCGATGAGGCCCTAAGACGACGGAGGAATTCATAGGCATGCCGAGATAATGCCCAACAGGTATTCAACCGCCGAATCGCGGTAAAACATGACCGTGTTCTTGCGGCCATGTAGGGATGAATCCATATCGATGTTTTAGTCGAGAAAATAACTTGCGACAAATCGGCCGCTCGAATTCCGATACTCGACTGCAAACGACTCCATCCTAAGTCGTAAATGCCCGAACCGCCATCAAAGCTCGCGGGTGCGGCTAAAGTAGCAGACACCTAGATAAGCCGCATACGGTTTAGTGGGTTTCGCTTAGTGGCTCGGAAATAGCCTGCGAACGATGGCGGCTTCGCAGAGGTGCGTTTCTACGGCAGCTTCGGGCGGGCCGGGGTCGTGCCGTCTTTGTCGACGGGATAGAGCGCGTTGTGTTTCTCCAGCGCCGTGATCAGGCCTTGCATCATGCGGCGCAGCTCCGCCGATTGCGCGGCGGCGAGATCGTGTTGCTCGAAAGGGTCGTCGGCGAGTTGGAAGAGTTGGTAGTGCGATCCTTGAGAGACCTGCGTCGGGAAATAGTGATAGATCACTTTCCACGGGCCGTCGCGATAGACGGTGAAGTAGTCCGTCCGATGCGGTGCGTGGGGATAATGCATAAGGAAGCTCGTCGGGCGCGTCGCGTCGGGCTTGCCGGTGAGGAGCGGGGCGAGCGTTAGTCCGTCGATCTCGTGCGCGGCCGGCGGCTGAACTCCGGCCGTGTTCAAGATCGTCGGGAAGATATCGTAGACCGCGGCTTGCTGCGGTTGAATCGCGCCGGCGGTGATCGGCAGACGACGCTGCACCGCTCGGCTTTCGTCGGGCTTCGCCCAGGCTGCCACGAACGGAACCCGCATTCCTCCCTCGTAGTGCGAGCCCTTCTTGCCGCGCAGAGGTGCCGCACACGCGACGTCGTGTTGATGTCCGAGCGGCGCGTCGCTGCCGTTATCGCCGAGGAAAAAAATCAGCGTGTTCTCAGCGACTCCGAGCAATTCCAAATGATCGAGCAAGTCGCCGAGCGATTTATCCATCCCTTCGACCAACGTCGCGAAGGCCTGCGCCTGCGGGCTCTTGCTGCTGTCGCGATAGTGAGCCGCGAAGCGCGGGTCGGAGTCGAACGGCGAGTGGACGGCGTAGTGCGCGAAGTTCAGAAAGAACGGCTTCACGATCTTCACCGCATCGCCGACATGCCGTTTGGCTTCGAGCGTCAAGGCTTCGGTGAGAAACGTATCGGTCCCATAGTAAGGGTCGAGCCCGAGTACGCCGTGCGCCGTCGGCTTTCCGGCTCCATCGTAGTTCTGTTTGCCGTAGTAGCTTCCCGGCGCGCCGATGGAAGCCCCGCCTACGTTGACATCGAAGCCGAGATTCTTCGGATCGGCCCCATTGAAGGCGCGCGGCGCGAAATGCCCTTTGCCGATATGGATCGTTCGATAGCCGCCGGCTTGCAACAGCGAGGCGAGCGTCACGTCTCCCTTCTGGAGCCCGCGCCAGTTCCACTCCGGCGGGCCCTGCGGTCCGCGGTTGTCTTTTTCCCAGCTGATCCAATTCGTCGTTCGATGCCGAGCGGCGTTCTGCCCGGTCGCGATCGAGATGCGCGTCGGCGAGCAGACGCTCATCGCGTAGAAGTTGTTGAAGCGCACCCCGCGCGCAGCGAGCCGATCGAGGTTGGGCGTGCGATAGAAATCGTTGAGCGGATATCGCTGCGGCTTGCCCGATGTATCGGTGAGAAACGGCACCGAGGTGTCCATCACCCCCAGATCGTCGACGAGAAAGACGACGATGTTCGGAGGCGCATCGGCCGCCGCGGCGCGAGCCTGCGCACAAACCGCGAACAAGACCGAGAGCAACGCGCGCCGAACGTTTCGCGTCATCGTGGCAAGACTTTCTTTTTCGAGCTGTCGGGATGTTTCTCGAACGCGCGATCAAGCGCGGCGCAGCAGGCCGGCGATCGGGCTACCACGCTCTAAGATCGACAGCGGACGGCCGGACGCGCCGCGGAGCGCGACCGAGCCGGCATCGAAACCGAGATGCGCGTAGATCGTCGCCATGAGATCTTCCGGAGCGACGAGCCCTTCGATCGGCGCGGCGTAAATGCGTTGAGGAGTCCGCAGGCAAGCTCGACGAGGAATCGATCATGAGATGCTCTGGGAACGGCGAGCCGACTCGACTCGGAGCGTTCCGAATCGAATCGCTTGCAACGGTGGGGAGCCGTTAGTATCTCTTCTCGACCGGCCGGAGGCAAATTTTAGATAATCCGGATCAAGCCGCGCGAATCGCATGCGGCCCGGCACGCACTCGGGAAACGGAGCCGAAAGGAATACACAAAAAAAACGGGAGGCCGCCATGTCGGCGGCCTCCCGCGAATGTCGGCTGGGCTTATTCTCCGGCAGTCGTCATTTGCTTGACCTGCCGCTCAAGCGACTCAAGACTCCAATCGCCCGGCTTTTGGCTCGGCGGGAACTCTTTCAAGGTCATCAGGAACTCACTGGCTACGCCCTGCAGCGGCACGAGCACGAAGGCCCGATCGATCATCCAATCGTGGTAGGTGTTCGAGTTGTGTTGCGACTTCTCGAACGGATCGCGGCGGAGGTTGAAGAGCAGCGGCAAGCGCAGCTTGACGAGCGGCTCGCGCCAGACTTGCAGTTGCTCGGCGCGGTTTTCCAAGTAGGTCGCTTTCCAGTCGCCGACGCGGATCGACATCACGTTGCCGTCGTCGCCCACGTAGATAAACGACTTTCGCGGCGAATCCTTCTCTTTGCCGCTGAGGTAGTCGAGCAGGTTCTTGCCGTCGATGTGGTTCTTGTAGGTCCGGCCGTTAAGCTCGACGCCACCCTTGAGCAGCTTTTCCTTGATGTCCGGCGCGCCGGCCGCCGCAGCGAACGTCGGGAGCCAGTCTTCGTGCGAAACGATGCCGTTGAGGGTCACGTTCTTCGGGAAGTGACCAGGCCAGCGGACGAAGCACGGCACGCGGAAAGCCCCTTCCCAGTTCGAGTTCTTCTCGCTGCGGAAGGGGGTCGTGCCGGCGTCAGGCCAGGTGTTGTAGTGCGGGCCGTTGTCGGTCGAGTATTGCACGATCGTCTCGTCGGTAAGGCCGAGCTCGTCGATCAGCTTAAGCAACTCACCGACGTGCAGGTCGTGCTCGACCATGCCGTCGTGATATTCGTCGCCGCTCGGGCCCGAGAGTCCTTTGTGCTCTTCCTTCACATGCGTGCGGAAGTGCATCCGGGTGCCGTTCCACCAGCAGAAGAACGGTTGGCCGGCCGCATGCTGACGCTTGATAAAGTCCTTGGCCGCGGCGATGGATTTATCGTCGATCGTTTCCATCCGCTTCTTGGTGAGCGGGCCGAGATTCTCGATCGTCTGTCCGCCGGCGCCGTCGGCCTTGCACTTCAACACCCCGCGCGGGCCGAACTGCTCGAGGAACGTTTTGCCGTTGGGGAGTTTCATGTCCCTCGGATAGTCGCGATTTTCCGGCTCTTCCTCGGCGTTGAGGTGATAGAGGCTGCCGAGGAACTCATCGAAACCGTGCATCGTCGGCAGATGCTCATCGCGATCTCCCTGATGGTTCTTGCCGAACTGCCCCGTGGCGTAGCCCTGGCTCTTCAAGACCGTAGCCATCGTGACGTCGGTCTTCTGCCAACCTTCCTTCGCACCGGGCATGCCGACCTTCGTCATGCCGGAGCGAACGGGCACGCTCCCGGAAATGAACGCCGCGCGGCCCGCGGTGCAGGATTGTTGCGCGTAGTAGTCGGTGAACCCGACCCCTTCGTTGGCAAGGCGATCGATGTTCGGCGTCTTGTAGCCCATCATGCCCCGGTTGTTGTGGCTGATGTTCCAGGTGCCGATGTCGTCGCCCCAGATGACGAGGATGTTCGGCTTCTTCGCGGCGGGCTGTTGGGCCGAGGCTTCGGCTTCCCAACCGCTGACCGCGACGACGGCGAATGCCGCTAAGAGCCAGGGTCGAATTCGTGTCATGGTAATACCTCCCGAATGGGCGTGAAGTGGAAAGGCAAGTTGCCCGCGGGCCTTTATAATTCGCGCGCGGGTTCGGCTCAATGATTATTCCGACTTTCGTGCAGCCCTACATTCGGCACGACCGCTACGGCACTTGTCGAATCCAACTCGGCGAAGCATTTTGCAGCCTCTTCACGCTCGCGACGTCGCCCCGTTTCGACCGATCAAATCGTAGATGCGCGATCGGATCCGTGTCGTCTAGATTCCGCAAACGAAGGCTCGCCGTCATGCGTCGGATGGTACTCGTTCTCGCGTTCGTCTCGTGCCGTCTGCTGGGCGGCGACGTCGCGCCGGCATGTGCGCAGTACGAAACGCGCGAGCGTGGCGAAGCGGCGGAGCGGAAGGAACTCGAGACCGACCGCGATGCCTTCACGCCGGCGACGAACACCGTCGGCCGCCGGCTCGCGGTCTTCGAGACCTCGTATTCGTTTATCGACAACCGAACCGTCGCCGAGACGCATAGTCTGCCCGAAACCCTTTTGCGTTACGGCGTGAACGATTGGTTCGAGCTGCGGGCCGGCTGGAATTACGAAGTCGGCGGCACCGGCGACATCGTTTCCGGCAGCGAAGGGGGCGAAGGTTCCGAGGCCGGCGGCATCGAGCGCGAGTCGCAGTTCCTCTACGGCTGCAAGGTGGCGCTCACGGAGCAACGGGGCTTCATCCCGCGTAGCGCGACGATCCTGCAAGGCTACACACCGTCGAGCGGCAAGGCGCCGGCGACGGATGTGGCGCTCGCATATACGTTCGGCTGGGAGTTAGCCAACCGGTGGCGGCTCGACTCCGCGATGCGCTACGGCACCGAGCATGCCGAACATGACGTGTTCAACCAATGGGCGCCGTCGGTCGTGCTGCGCGTGCCCCTTACGGAACGCTGGAACGTGCATGCCGAATACTTCGGCATCTATTCGCAAGGCTCCGAGCGCGAGTTCAGCCGGGCGTTCTTCAGCCCGGGCACGCACTATCTGCTGACCGAAAACCTGGAGCTCGGCGTGCGCCTCGGCTGGGGTCTTACGAACGACGCCTCGAACTTCTTCTCGAACGTCGGTATCGGTTGGCGGTTTTAGACAACCGGCCGTTTTACTTCGTTCCTTTGATGCGCGCGATGTGTTCGAGGAACATCTTGTCGGCGCGATCGACGGACTCGGGCCATTCGCGATGGCCGTACGGTACGCCGTCGATCATCTCCTTGCGACCCGGTAGATTGTTGTACGTCGCATAGATGCTCGTCGGCGGGCAGGTGCCGTCGATGAAGCCAACGGTAACAATGCCTTCGGCCTTGGTGCGCGTGGCGAAGTTCATCGCGTCGATATAGCGGGCGGCCTGCAACACCTTGGCATCGGGCTTGCGGTCGGCGCCGAGCGGCACGATCTTCGGCCAGCCCGCAATCCGGTCGACGACATTGCCCGAGTGATCGCACAAGGCCGGCACTCCGGCATAGAACGCGGTCACGCGTGCATCGAGCCCCGCAGCCGCTAATGCTTGTCCACCCCCTTGGCTGGCCCCGCGCACGATCACGATCTTCCCATCCCATTCCGGTTGTGCGCAAAGGAAGTCGATCGCGCGGATCAAGCGGAGATACATGCCGCGGAAGTAGATCGTCTCGCGGCTGTCGCGCCCTTGTTGCGTGTATTGCTTCAGCTCGCCGTTGTTGAGATTCGTGTAGAACTCCGGCGGCTTGCCGTTGGGAATGCCGTGAGCGTTGAGATCAAGCGCTAAGCAGCGACTACGATTGGCTGCCGACATCGCAACCCCGAGGCTACTGGAGCGCACTCCGGCTCCGTGCACGAACAGGATCGCGGGCAAGCTTTTCGGCTCGGCGTTCTTCGGCCGAGCGAAGTAGCCCGACACCGGCTTGCCGCCGAGGCAGTCGACTTCGAGATCGAAGCACTCGACCGTGGGAATCTGCGATGCGACCGGCGTGAGCTGCGATTTCATCGGCACCGCCGCCAGCAGGCTCTTTTGGTTGTTCCAGAACTCGTCGAAGTCGTCCGGCACCGGCAGGCTCGGCTTGATCGCGAGCGGATCGTAACCCACGCCGGCCTGAGCGGCGAGCAGCGTTTGTCCGTCGGGCTTGCATATCACCGCGAGCCTTAAGAAGCCCGGCTCGGTGAGCTTGCCTTTCACGCTGAACGGTCGGTCTGCCGAGGAAGTCTTTCCCGTGCTCAGCGTCTTATGACCATCGATGCTGAGCGTGTAGTTCAACTCGACGCCGGCGGCAGGCTTGTCGTCTTGGAGCAACTGAACGCTGAACGTCGCTTCCTCGCCCGACTTGTAAATCCCCTCGGGCCGATCCGCCGTGATCTGCAACTTGTACGCCGGCTTCACTGCCGGGGCTTGAGCTTGCGTGGAAGTCGCAACCAGCAAGGCGATAGATCCAGCAACGGCCGGCATGAAGAGTCGCATCGAATGGCATCCTAGGAATGGCGAGGTTATCGGGCGGGCGAGGCTGTTATCGTCGATGAGCCTCGGTGAAAAGTCAATTCCGCGCCCCATCGCGCTGCAACCGCCCCTAGGATTCGGCCCGGTTTCGCTGCTCCGCTGCGAAACTTTTCCGCCGGGCATCGACTACAATCATCGAGTCGTCGCCTTGCAGTGTCGTCGCTCGCCCCGTCTCGGATGGTATGAATGAATCGTTCTCGCTACTTAGCGGTTCTACCTTATCTAAGCGCTTTCGCCATCATTGCCGTGGCCGTGCTGACGTCGGATCATCGGGTAAGTCTTCCATTCTTCGTTTTCGTCGGCCTTTGCTTTGCCTATCTGATGCGCTCGGAGCAACGAGCGAAAAATGAACTCGAACGAGAGCTTACCGAGCGCAAGCGAATCGAAGCCGAGCTCCAGGCCAGCCAAGACCAGTTCTATAAGTTCGTGGAAAACGGACTGTTCGCCGCCTTCATCAAAGACGAGCGGGGAGCCTACGTCTTCGTCAATAAATTCGTCGAGCGCAACTTCGGCCGCGAGCGAGCCGACTATCTCGGCAAGACCGACGGAGAAATCTATCCCGCCGACCTCGCCAAAGAGTACGTCGAGAACGACCACCGAGCGTTAAGCGAAAACGCCTCCGTCCCTTTCGATGAAACCTCGCACTCGCCGGACGGCGCCGTTCGCTATTGGTCCACGATCAAGTTTCCTTTACGGGACGCCGACGGACGACAACTGCTCGGGGGCATCGCCGTGGATGTCTCCGAGATTCGCAAAGCGGAACGACAAGCCAAAGAGAGCGAAGACCGGTTGCTGCTCGCTTTGGAAGCCGGACGGATGGGGATCTGGTTGTGGGACCTGGCGACCAATCGCGTCCAATCATCGGAAACGCAAGCCAAGATTCACGGCCGCTTGCCCGAGCAGACGGAAACGCGAATCGAAGATTCCTATCACCACATCCATCCGGACGACAGAGCAAGCGTCCGGCAGGTGATCGAAAGTGCGATGCGAAACGAAGCCCCGGATCGAACCACGTATCGGGTTGTGTGGCCGGACGGCAGCATTCACTGGGTCGAAGCCATCGGCCGTGTCTCTTGCGATGCGTCGGGAGTTCACACCCAGGTCACGGGCGTATGCGTCGACATCACCGAGCGGAAACATGCCGAGAACGCTCTGCGCGAATCCGAAGAACGTTTTCGACTGTTAGCGATGCACGCTCCGGTCGGCATCGTCCTCTGCGACGCCGAGGGGCGAACGTTATTTGCCAACCCGAAAGTGTGCGAACTAGCCGATGCTCTGCCTGAGGAAGTGATGGGCTTCGATTGGCAGACGTTCATCCATCCGGACGATCGCCAGGGATTGCTCGAGGCGTGGCGCTCGGACATCGCCGCCGGGAAGATTCATTCGTCGGGCGAATTTCGGTTCGTTCGTAAAGATGGCTCGATCCGCTGGGCTTCCTCGACCGCCTCGCTCGTACATGATGCCAACGGAACTCCGATCGGCCAGATCGGCATTACGCTGGATATCACCGAACGCAAAGCGGCCGAAGATCGGCTCCGAACGAGAGAGGCGCAACTCGGCGGCATCCTCGATAACACGACGGCGGTCGTTTACCTCAAAGATTCGGAGGGACGATTCCAACTCATCAACCATCGCTTTGAAAGCATTTTCCAGGCTTTGGGGCAAAGTTTCATCGGTAAGAACGACACGGAAGTTTTCCCGGAACCTCTTGCCCGCAAATTTTTAGAGTCGGACGCGCAGGTATGGCGCGAACAAATCGCCCACACCTTCGAGGAAGACGCGCCGCACGCCGATGGCTTGCACACCTATCGATCCGTCAAGTTCCCGGTTCGAGACGCGACGGGAAAGATGATCGCGCTCGGCGGGATCTCGACCGACATCACCGATTTGAAGGAAGCCTACGAAGCCTTGCGAAAAAAAGAAGAACTCCTGCGCAATCTGATCGAAGTTCAGGAAAGCGAGAAACGGTTTCTCTGCCACGAATTTCACGATGGATTGATTCAGTACGCCGTAGCATCGTTGATGGCCTTGGAGACGCACCGCCAGAAGCAACTGGCCGATGTGTCACCGATCATCGACACGGTGATCATCGACACCGTGATCGGCAACTTACGACGAGGCGTCGACGACGGCCGACGCGTCATTCGAGGCATTCGGCCTGCCGTATTGGACGATTCCGACCTGCCCGCCGCGATCGAGGACCTGATCGGGCAGTTCGAGACTTCTGGAATGCACGTAACCGGCAAATGCGATCCCGAAATCGGCCGCTTACCCGAGGCGATTCAAACGACGATCTATCGAGTCGTGCAGGAAGCCCTGAACAACGCGAAGAATCACAGCGGCACGGATGTGGTTCGGATCGAGCTGAAGAAAACCAGCGACGGCCTGCACTTGGAAGTCAGAGACTTCGGCTCCGGTTTCGACGTTCGCTCCTCTCGCAAGCAGGGCTTCGGCCTCCTCGGCATGGCGGAACGAGTGCGGCTCCACGGCGGCGACTTGAATATCGACAGCGAACCCGATGTCGGCACTCGTATCTCGGTCCGCCTGCCGATTCCATAGCCGAGCCCGACCCAGAGGCCAAGCTCTTTGAAGGCCGACAAATACCCCCAACAGGGCTCGAACCTGTAACCTGCCGCTTAGAAGGCGATAACAGGCCTAGGCCGACGCAGCTCTCAAACACTGGAAATAACGAGGTCTCACGTATTCGTGAGAACTTCGCGTACGTTCGCGAAGCGGTCGTTATCTTCCGGTGTTTTCATGGTAATGCAAACGAAAACTGGTAATCGTGGTACTCGCGCCAAGGCGACGATCGATAAAGGACTGGCAGAGCCTTCAGACTTGCTCTCGCAGGTCGGCAAGAAACTCAGAGGCCGGCTCGACGCTCGTGACGAGCAGGTGATCACGGGCTCGGGTGCAGGCGACGTAGAGGAGATGCCGTTCCGTGTCATAGACCTCTTGCAGGTCGGCGTCGTCGCCGATCGCCTCGATGCGCTCCACTTCGTCGTCACAGGCCATCACCGCGACGGCCCGGAACTCCAGGCCCTTGGCCATGTGCATCGTGCTTACGGCAACAAACCCTTCTTCTCCGTCGCCGACGTCATCGAGCACTTGGTACGCTTGTCCCGACTTCTCGACTGCGGCCTTAGCTCAGCTCTCTCCTCCGCACTAACTTGGCGAATTGTTTTTCCGTCCGGAGATTCAAGTTGATCATAACGGCCTCCTGTTCCTTCACCCTCTCCTAAAACCTTGGGAAGATAGAGCTGACGATACTTCATGGTTTCCAGATTCTTCGCAAACCAAAGAATGTAGTCTGTCGTTCTTTTCAATCCCGAGGATCCGAGTCCGCCTCCCTTCTGGATAACGATATTCCCGAAGAAGTTGTCGGCACCGAATACTTCATCCATTACCGCCCGAACACGATGCACGTTTTCATCGCCGATCTGTACGAAGATCGAGCCGGTATCGGTGAGAAGATCGCGAGCTACGGTGAGACGATCACGGAGATAGGTTAGGTAACTGTGAATGCCGTCGCGCCATGTGTCGCGAAATGCTTTCACCTGCTCCGGCTCACGCGTAATGTGTGCGGCATTACCGTCCTTCACGTCACGGCTCGTGGTGCTCCATTGGAAGTTGCTGTTGAACTTGATGCCGTACGGCGGATCGAAGTAGATGCATTGCACCTTTCCCCGTAGCCCTTCACGCTCGGCGAGGCTCGCCATTACCTGCAGCGAGTCGCCGAGGATCATTCGGTTCGTCCAGTTCTGATCGTGCTGGTAGAACTCGGTCTTGGCGTCTCCCTCGGGCACGCCGTTGAAGTCGCCGAACAGGTCGAGTTGGTGACCGCGGCCCGAGGCTCGAGCGGTTGCATCCTTGGCGACCTGCGACTGCCGCAAGAGGTCGTCAACGAGCACCTTCGGATGAACCTTCTCTTGGATGTAGAGGGGCGGAGCATGGACGACGAGGTCGCTCCAATCCTGCTCGTCCTTACCGCGCCAAACGAGCTGCGGATCAAGATCGACGTTGCGCGGGTACCGCACCGGCACCGGCCGCTGCTGCTCTTGCTTCACGACCGACTGATACTCGGCCGTCGGAATGTTCTTCCGCTTATCGACGTCGTGCGTGATCGTCTCGACGGTCTTAGCCGGCGCGCCAGCCTTTGCTGCTTTCTTCGCCATGTCGTTGATACTGCGTTGGTTCTAGCCTTCTAGGGCGTCGGGATTCTTGAGAGACTTCTTGTCTTCGGAAGCGAGTCGTCGCTCTACCTTCTTCACGTCTTCCGACGGCGGAAGACTCTCGGGCCTGATGCCGCGTTCCAAGAGGGTCTTTCGGACGGCCTCGTTGTTGGTGATGTGTTCGCGCGAGATTTGACCCTCCGACGGGGACGCGCGGAAGCTTGACGATGCCGCACTCGATCGCGTCCATCAGCGAGAAGTCGCTCATGGTCCAAGGGAACAAGGTTCCCTCGGCGTAGTTCGAGCCGCGGAGAAAGAACGGCGTGGCCGACAGGTCGATCACGCGGAGCAGACCGAGCTTCCGTTGAACTGATTCGAGTCCCGAGATCCACAACCGCGCAGCTTCGTTGTTCCCTTCCGCTTCGAGTCGCTCTTCTCCTTTGAGCTCTTCTTCGTCGTCCTCCTTCGGCTTCTCGCGATAGCAGTGGTGGGCCTCGTCGTTCAACGCGAGAATGTTCTTCATGCCCATCAAGTCGGGCATGACGCGCTGGAGCATTTGGCCTTCGGTTTCGAGAGTCTTCAGTTCTTCGCCAAGCCGGCCTTGAAGCAACTGACGGCCACCTTTCGAGAGCTCGATCCGCTCGCGAAGTTTGAAAGCGTGGTAGTTCGTAATGACGATCTTGGCGCGATTGACGTCGTCGAGCATGTCTTGCGGCACGAGCTCGCGCGACGAATAGTAACTGTCCGGATCGTTCGGCTGCAGGACTCGCAGCCGGTCTTTGATCGTGAGCCCCGGCGCAACGATGAGGAAGCCGCGGGTGAAGTTCTTGCTCCCGGGCCGACGGACGGCGTTGATCGTTTGCCAAGCGATGAGCATCGCCATGACGGTCGTCTTGCCGGATCCGGTGGCCAGCTTGAGGGCCAGCCGCATTAGCTCGGGGTTAGCTTCCTTGTTGGCACGAGCAAGGTGGTCTAGCAGACGCTTGCCGGATTCGGAATGACGCGCCACCTCGGTGAGCCAGATCGCCGTCTCGACCGCTTCGATCTGACAGAAGAATGGCCGCTGGTTGCTGAACGGGTGATTCCGCCAGTGTTGCAACAGACGAGCGGTTTCCGGAGTGACTTGCCATTCGCTGGAGTTCGTGCCGGATCGCCAACGGTCGACGTGGCCGCGGACCTCGTTGATGATCGCGGTGACTTCGTACTGTTGCGCTTTGGTCGAGATCCCCTCTTCGTCCGTGAGTTCGAGTTCCTTCTGTTTCGCCTTCCGTTTCTTCGGCTTGGGAATCGGCGTAATGAACTCGGCCCGCCGGCGGGCCTCGACGACCTTTTGCGTCGGCTGGCCCTGATCGTCAAGCTCCCAGTGTCGGTGCGGATACTCGTACGGGGAGTTCAGGATCGGTCGTTCGAAGAACGGATTCGACATGTGTCGGCTCGGACGTCACTGGTGCCACTTCGCGCAAGAGGTCGGCGGAAGGCACGTTGCAGACCTGCCGCCTGGGATGTGTCTTACCCCTCGATCGGAGTGACTTTAACAGAGTTGTTCGAGGCCGGCTATCGTCGGCGACGACGAACTCTCGCGGCTCGGCCCGGCAGGTTTCCTCATGTCGCTCTTCAACGGTGCGAATGTTCTAGCGCGCACCGCCATTCATTGTGCTCGTCGCGTTCCGGAGCCCTAAATAGCGACCGCGATCGCGTCACAGTAGGAGAGCGAAGGAAGTGCCTTTGCCGGCGCGCCTAGTCGGAAGAAACCGCAGGCTCGCACTAGCTCACCCTGTTTCACTGGAGCCGATATGATCAGTTCTACGCTCATGAATCACTGCGGCGCACGGCAGGTCAACGCGGCGGAACTCGCGACGATCAAACCGCCGTCGCCGACGCGGACTTGGTTTCCGCTCGCCCACCGTGCCGTGCTGGACTCGGTCTGCGCGACTCTCGACAGTGCCGGTTACGCGATCTGCCGTAGCCGGCTCTCCATCTCGCACGACGGCGCTCGCTTCTTCGGCACGCTGGACCTCACGACGTCGATCAATGACGGAGTGTCGCTTGCCGTCGGCATTCGCAACTCGAACGATCAGAGCTTCCCGATCGGCTTCTGTTGCGGCCAGCGGGTTTTCGTTTGCGACAATCTCGCGTTCACGTCCGAGATCGTCGTCAGCAAGAAGCACACAAGGTTCGGTCAGGAGCGCTACCTCGAAGGGTTGGCCCGAGCCGTCGGCTCGCTCGATCAGTATCGCAGTTCGGCGGCCGGCTGGATCGAACGGATGCAGTCGTACGAACTCGGCGACGACATCGCCAACTCGCTGTTGCTGCAAGCCTACGAGCGGAAGATCGTCGGGCTCCGGCTGCTGCCGCTCGTGGTCGAAGAGTGGCGGAAGCCGTCGCGGGAGGAGTACCGACCGCGGACGGCCTATTCCCTGTTCAACTGCTTCACCGAAGTGCTCGGCCGCGAGCGTCAGTCGCGGTTTCCAGCCGAGTCGGCACTAGAGACGATGCGGCTGAGCAAGTTGCTCGCGCCGCCATCGCTGGCTGAGACGTCGTATTCCGTCGCCTCGTAGCCGCATCCGCTGTCGGTTCTGAATTTGTTACCGTTCTCTATCTCCCCGGTCGTTGCGTTGCATCGACGACCGGCAACGGTCGTCGTGACGTCGCGACCTTCCTTGTTGAAGGAGTCATTCGATGACCCAAGCCGAATTGGAAAACGAACTCGCCCGCTCGACGGGCGATTCCCTCTCGACGATCCGTCGTCACGGTTTCAACCTCGTCGAAGTTCCGGATGGCGAGCCGCTCCCGATCGACTGGGACGAACTGCAGCAGTTCGAGTCGCTTCGCTATCCGCCGCGCCGTCGGCCGGTTCGTCGCCAATTGGCGGCCTAGCCGCTTCGATCGTCCGATCTCACACCTCGCACCCGTGTCGCTCGCTCCGGCGTCGGGGCGAGCGACACGGCTTCATTCCTTCTTGGAGACTCGCCGTGTTGACCATCTCTCGTTCGATCCTCCGCCGCTTCCGCGCGCTTTGCCGTCGCGGTGGATTGCATAAGGCCGGCTCGGCCGGCTGCGTCGTGACGTTCGCCGGCGGTCCCGAGGGCTGTCGCATCCAGGCGGCCTCGACAGACGTCGCTATAGAATACTGTCATCCCGAACCTTGCGAGGCCGGGACAATCCGATTGCCGCTCGCCGCCTTGGAGGCCTGTGAGGGCCGCAATGATGAACTAGTGACGTTCGTCGTACGGCCAGACGACTCCGTCGAGCTCGTCTGGAACGACCACGGCGTCCCTCGGTCCTCGGAGCAGATTCAACCGAAGCCGAAGGGCGACGCGTTGCCGGCGTGGCCCAACAAGATGGCCAACAACGATGCCGAGGTCTGGCAGGCGTTGGCCGACGCCGTCGAGACGACCGATCCGAAGTCGTCGCGCTACGCGCTCGGTTGCCTTCATCTTCGCGGAGCCGCAGGAACGGTCGAGGCGACTGACGGTCGCCAAGCGCTGATTGAGTGCGGATACCAGTTCGGCTTCGAGTCCGACGTCTTGATCCCGGCGACGAAGCTACTCGGCTGCGCTGACCTGAGTCCGTCCGAGGACTTTCGGATCGGCCGAACGGAAAAGAGCGTCGTGTTCGAGCTCGGATCCTGGCGGCTGACGCTACGCATCCAAGACGGCCGGTTCCCGAAGCTCGATCAGATCGTGCCGAGCGGTGCCGCAGTGAAGTCGACGCTTGAGCTCACAGCCGACGATGCTCGATTTCTTTGCGACGCAATCCCGCGACTTCCTTGCCATGACGGTCTCCATCGACCGATCACGCTCGACCTCAACGGGCAAGTGCTCGTCCGTTCTCGCGAGACCGAGACGGCCCGGCCGACTGAGTTGCAACTCGGCACGTCGAAACTCGTCGGCGAGCCGATGGTGCTCAACACGAACCGCCGCTACGTCGAGCGAGCATTACGGCTGGGCTTCCGTAGCGTCGGCCTCTTTGGGCCGGAGTCGCCGGTGCTTTGCGTTGACGACCGCCGCCGGTTCATCTGGATGCTGCTCGACAAGGCCTCCGTCATTCCTCGGCACGACGATCCGATCCGAATGGCACCGGACGTTGCGCGCCGGCCAAGCAATCATGCGAAACACGCCGAATCGGATCGCAGTTCCGCTTTGCCTCGTACTTCTAAACCCCAACCAGCGGAGGCCCCTATGACCGTACCGATCAACAAGCAAGTTGCAGCATCGGCGACGGCGGTGACGCCGAACGATGCCAAGCCGGAAAAGCCGGCGCGCAAGAGTCCGGCCACGTCCACAATCGAGCAGGCCATGGCGCTACGCGACACGCTTCGCAACGTCGCTCGACAGGCCGGCGAACTCGCCCGCTCGCTCAAGCAACAGAAGCGGCAGGCCCGGATCGTCGCGACTACGCTCGCGTCGCTCAATGAGCTACAGAAGGTGGCTGGCTAGGTTCGGAAATGCTAAGTCACTTGCGTCATCTCCGTCACCGGCCGATGACGCAAGTGCCGCGCATTCAAGCCGTGCGCACAGCGATTACCACAAACGACCGCCGTAGAACGGCACCCGAAATGCTCCTGTATCGGCAGCGTCCGCTCGTCGTGCCGAGAAGTGCGAGTTGCACCTAAGTGCGCGCTGCATAACGACTTCGACGCACACTGAAGCGAGTGTTAGATCGTGCGAGTCGACCGGACGTTCGACAGCGAACATGAGCTAACACTAAGGCAAGTGTGAGCTCAGATGACCTAAATCACGGCGTTTAGCGACATCTCACACCTGGACAGCCGAAACACATACGCGCTTTTCCAAAAACAGCGCGTCGATTACTTAGGCGGCGTGCCGGTCGGCAGATCCCGGAACACGATATTGCGGAAACGTGCGGTCGCCGGCGCTCCTTGCGAGACGAGTTGCCAACCCGGGAGTCCACCGGGAGGAATATCGAACTCGCCGTCGGCGGTGGTCGTGCCGTTGAGCGTGATCGTCACATGCTTGCCGACGACGCGGACCGTCATCCGATTGTAGTCGTCGGGCTTCACCAGCTTTTGGTACACGGCCGGATCGACCGACTTTACGACACCGTTGCGCGGTCCGCTTTGCCACCAGAGGCCCCCGTAGCCGGTCTTGCCGGTGCCGCCGATCTCGACTTGCGGGCCGGTCATCGTCGTGGTCCCCAGTGCTTCGTCAAACAGCGTGCTGCGGAACTGCACTCCGGAGTTCGCTTGGTCTCCCTCGAGTTTCACTTCGTACTCGAGTTCGAAATCACGATGCCGTTTCGCGCCGTAGAGAAACGTCGCTCCTTTGACCATTTGCATGCCGACGAGCTCGCCAGATTCCCATTTCCAAACGCCGGGCTTGCCGGTCCAGCCGGTGAGGTCGATGCCGTTGAAGAGCGGAACGTCACCGGTCGACGATGCCGACGCGGGAGCGGCTTCGGCGACCGGCGTTAGGGTCATCTCGCGTACGAGGAAGCTCGCCTGACTGCCGAGGAACAAATTTCGTTTGTCGGGGACGTTCCAATTGGAAAACGTCGAGAACTTAGTCATGTCTCCCTGCCACGCGAGAATCTCTTTCCCTTCGCAGACGACGGTGACTCCGCTTTTGCGAACCGAGACGCGAATCGTGCTCGTCTTCCCCGGAGTGAGAACGGGGCCCGGATAGCTCGGTCCCGTTTTCCCCTCGATCATTTCCAGCGCGCATTTCCCGGGCTTGCCGAAACCGTCGATGCAGATCGTCCCTTGCCGGCCCCGCGTCGTGAAGAAGAGATCGAACGCTTGGCCTTTGTCGTCGACCCTTTCCACCTTTACGTCCCAATCGTACTCCTCCGGAGCTTCGTATGGGATCTTCACCAGCGACCATTGGGAGCCTTCGCTGGGCGACCTGAGTCCGCCAGGCCCCTTGGTCCATACGCCTCCGTTGAACGAGACTTTCGGATCGACAAGGGCAAGCAAGTCGACGCGGCCGACGGTCGGATTACCAGCCGTCACCGGTGCGACGATTGAGACCGGCGACGCGGCCGTCACCAGCTTCGCCGTATGAAACGTCACGGGACGCTTCCATGATCCGATGCCAAGTCGGCCTGGGTGCTTCATCGGTGTCGAAGACTCCAAACTGAGCCGTTTGAAGTCGCCTGTCCAACTCACGAGTGGTCGGTCATCGAGAAACGTTTGTAACGAACCGCGACGCACTTTTACGACGGAACGGTAGCGCTTTCCGACGACCAGCGGCAGGTCCAATTGCATCGCCGCTTCGGTAATGTCCTTGGAGAATTTGCCGTCGAGCAGTTCGAAGCCGTACAGCGGCGGCGTACGGCCGTGGGCGTTCAGTTTCCATGCGAACATGCTCCCTTGCGACGCCAGATAATGGTTGACGTTCATCCCGGGTGCAGTCGGCGTGAACTCGATCTCGAGATCGTATTCGTCGGGCGCATCGTAAGGAAACTGTAGGACACTCGCGCCCGTCGGGTTGTGTCCGGCGAGGCCATCCGGCAGTCGCTGCCATTCACCGAGTTGAGCGTCGCGAGCGACGTCGATCAAAGCGAGAAGATCGACGGTCGAACCGGCGGCTGCTTTGACGCGCGGCGTGCCGTCGGGATTGAGCTCGCGGACGCGTAAGTTGCGCAACTCAACCTGTGTAGGATAGAGCTGCAGGCCGATTCGCCCGCGCAATCGCTTGGCTGCGATGTTTCCTCTCTCGACGACTTGCGTGCCGTTAATAGAGACCCGAGCGTATTTATCGATTGCGGCCAAGTACAGCTTATGCCATTGGCCGGTCGGCGTACTGGGCTGTGGAATGGGGGCCGCCGCGTTATAAAGCGCACCCGTACGCTGTTTCTCCGAGTGATGGGAGAATTTAGGACTTTTGTCATCGAGAAGCTGCACCTCATGGAAGCTGCCGTCACTCGAATTCCCTTCCGCCCAGGCTCGAATGAACACTCCGCTGTTGCTATCGGGCGCGAGCTTGTATTCGCATTCAAATTCAAAGTCGTCGTAGTCGGCGTCGGACATCAGCCAGCCGTGTGAATCGGTCGTGCTACCGACAATCACGCCATCGACGACCGTCCAGCGACCGCCTTTTTGCGGAGTCCAACCGGTGAGATCGCGGCCGTTGAAGAGCGAGGTCCAGCCGGCGGTCGCAACGGGGCTCGGCGCGACGCTGAGCGGCGAACCGTCGGCGGCGACCCATTGCGCACCGACGATCTGACCGTCGCGGCCGTGACCCGATGAGTCGACGGCGACGCTTCCCCGGCCTTCGTCGAAGCGATAGAGCGCGAGAGTGTCGCCGTCGGACGTGAGTTGCGGCGGAGGATCGAATCGGGCCGAGCCGGCATAGGGAAACGTTTTCGAAATGCGGACCTGATCGACGATGCCGGCGAAATCGCCGAACCCGATTCGCAGCGCGCCGCGCGGTCGCTCGCTGCGGATGGCACGATCGATCGAGTGGCCGTGGGAACGGAGCCCGTCGACGAAAACCTGGATATCATCTCCTCGCCAAACGCCTGCGACATGCACGCGTTTGCCGAGCTCGGCGGGGAAGAATGCAGTCCCACCCACTCTGGGATTGGCTTGAGGGCTGATCGTAAAATGCCAATCTTTCTTTCCGAACCTGAGCGCGAGTTGAGAACCTTGATCGTCGCCAATTCGAATGACGTCGGTAAAGGAATCGCCTGTCTTCAGCGGTGTGACCCAGGCCTCGATCGTCAGCGGCGGGTCGCCGTCGCAATGGAAGGTGGGGAACGAGACGAACTGCTCCTTCCCTTCGAACTTCAGGGCGGCATCGACCGCACCGGTCGACTGCGGCGGCCCCACCGGCAAGGTCGATGGGGTCGAGGCGGTCCATTCGACGTTGCAATTGGGAAAGACTTTCTTGAGATCCGCAACGCCCGCCGCCGTAACGCCCGTGCCGCCGAGCCTGACGAGATCCAATCCCGGCAACTTAGCGAGATGCTTGAGGCCGACGTTTGTGATTCCCTCGTTGCCTCGCAGATCGATTTGGCGCAACGAAGTTAAGCGAGTCGCAACCCATTGCATGCCACGATCGGTGATGCGACCTCCGGCGATTTGAAGCGAGTCTAGCTTCGGTAAGTCTGCCATCTGCTCAAGGGCCGTGTCCGGACATCTTAAATTCGTAACGTTGATTTCGAACAGCCGACTCAGCCCATGGATCTCCGGAAGCGAGTCGATCGGAGGAGCACCGCGTGCGATCTTCAGGACGTAGAACGGTTCGCGTGGAAGCGCCGATTTGCTCAGCACCCTGGTTGAACCGAATGCGCCGCTTCCCGCAAAAACGATTTCGCAAGAGCCCGTTCCGACAAAACACCATTCCGCGGCGGCCCGATTCCTTTGTGCTTCCGCCGCCGTGATTCCGGTTGTGGTCGGTGCGGCGGGCGTCGGCTTCACTTCCACGCTCGCCCCGTTCGGCACGTTCACTTCCGCGACGACGTTGCCGTCTTTGTCGCGCACGGTCACGATGATGCCCGCGACGAGCAGCAGCGCCGCTCCGATGATCCCGCCGGCGATCAGCTTCACGTTCTTGGGCGGCGATTTAGTCTTCTTCGCAGCGGGGCGCGGCTGCGGAGACGCAGCGGGCGCGACGCCCGCTCCGGCCGGCAGCACTTCGCTTTTCGGGTCCGTTTCGGCAGCCGACTTATCGAACTGCGCCGTGACATCGAGCTGCGCCGCGTTCGCGGTCTTCGATCCGGCCTCCGGTTTCACCGGCGACACCGCAGCGCCCCCCTTCGTCATGCCGCCGGCAGTCGTCGGGCTATTCCCCATCGACTTCATGAACGAGGCGAGCTCGGCGTTTCCTCCGCCGCTCGAACCGGAGCCGGATCGCGAGCCGCTCGACGAACTTCCGTCGCTGAACGGCCCCAGCGCCGTAATCACTTCGTCCATCGTTTGGAAGCGATCTTGCGGCCGCTTGGCGATCATCTTGTGAAACGCTTGTTCGAGCGCCCACGGCACGTCGTCGCGCGTCTTCACCAGCGACGGCAACTGCCCATCGCGATGCGCCATCAGCCGGCCGATCATCGAGTCACTCTCGTACACCTTCCGCGCCGTCAGCAGAAACCAAAGCGTGCAACCGAGCGAGTAGATGTCGGCTCGGGCATCGGCCGTTTTCGTGTTCGCCGCCTGCTCGGGACTCATGTAGTCGACCGTACC
>JAIOPP010000062.1 GCA_021413845.1 Planctomycetia bacterium
AACCCTTCTCCCGCCGGGAGAAGGTGGCCGAAGGCCGGATGAGGGGCGCGGCCGACTCGTCTCCGCGCTGAAATTCACGGCGATCGATAACTAAAAGGACAGTGGGAAAGTAGCCATGCGCGGGGCGCCCCTCATCCGGCCGCTGCGCGTCCACCTTCTCCCGCCGGGAGAAGAGCTCGAACTACTCGAACGTCCGCCGATTCTGCTTCTTCGCGCTGTCGCGACGTTTGCCTTCCAAGCGACGCTCTTTCGAGCCCTTGCTCGGCTTCGTCGGGCGGCGTTTCTTCGGTGCGACGGCGATACTTACCAGCATTTCGCGCACTTTCTCGAAGCAGTCTTCGATGTTGCTCGGCTGGTCGCGATGTCGGTCGCTGGTGATGACGAGCTCCCCTTCGGTCGTGAGCCGGGAAGCGAACTTCGCCAAGAAGCGGGCTCGCACGGGCTCGGGCAGGCTCGGCGTGCGGGTCGGGTCCCAGCGCATCACGGCTTTCGAGTTCACCTTGTTCACGTTTTGTCCGCCGGGCCCGGAACTGCGAACGTAGGTGAACTCGAACTCCGCGCGCGGAATACGGATATGCGGAGCGACGACGAGCATGAGCGGAAACCTCGGCAGACGATGCGAACGGACGCGGCGACATGCCGCGCGACGATGAGGGACGACTCCGCACCTCACGCCGGGTATATTATACGACGTACCGCCGCCAGAGACGATCCGACTTCCGCCGAGGTTCGCGCCATGACGACCTACGCCCGCTTTCCGCTCCCCGTGCTCGCCGCTTGGCTCGCGTTGTGTTGCGGTGCCTGCTCAAAGGCTCCCGCCGAGCAAGTCGCCGCGCCGGCGGCAGCTCTGCCGACCCAAGCTGCTCCGACGGAAGTCGTACAACTCGCCGCCGTGCAAACGGAAGTCGCACCCACGAACGCCGCGCAAACTGCTTCGACGCTGCCGCCGGATCTCGGCACGCGCCCCGCCGGTTCCGATTGGGCGGCGTTTCTCGGGCCGACCGGCGATGGGAAATCGCAGGAAACCGGTTTGATCTCGCCGTGGCCGGCCGTCGGGCCGAAGCTGGTGTGGCAGATTCCGGTCGGCATCGGCTACGGCATGCCGGCGATCAGCCGCGGTCGAATGTTCCAGTTCGACATGCGCGGCAAGAAGGCGAAGCTGACTTGTGCAAAGTCGGAAACGGCCGAAGAGCTTTGGAAGTTCGAATATCCGACCGACTACGAAGATATGTACGGCTACGACAACGGCCCACGTTGCATGCCGATCGTCGACGGCGACATGGTCTACATCTTCGGGGCCGAGGGGATGTTGCACGCGCTGCGCACGGTCGACGGCAGCCTCGTCTGGAAGGCCGACACCACGCGCGATTACGGCGTCGTGCAGAACTTCTTCGGCGTCGGCTACGGGATGCCGGCCGTGAGCCGGGGGCGATTGTTTCAGTTCGACATGCGCGTCCGCAAAGCGCAACTGCTCTGCCTGAAGGCCGAGACGGCCGAGGAGCTTTGGAAGTTCGAGTATTCGACCGAGTACGAAGACATGTACGGCTACGACAACGGCCCCCGCTGCATGCCGGTCGTCGACGGCGACATGGTCTACATCTTCGGCGCCGAGGGAGTGCTACATGC
>JAIOPP010000063.1 GCA_021413845.1 Planctomycetia bacterium
ATCTCCAATTCCGCTTCCCGTAACTTCTGAATGATCTGCTCGACCTGCAAACGCTTCGTGCCCATGATCCCCTCCCTTTTTCAAGTGATGGTCGTCAGTCTACGACTGACGACCGGACTCGTTTAAGGGGGGCAGGTCACGATTCGTCGTACTCTCGGCCCGACGCGAGATCGCGAACACGGACCGTTTTCGCCGACCGATCGATCGCTCCGACCGACGATAGCGTTCGGACATCGAGTCGAAAGCGGGTCCGCAGCAGTTGAGGCTTGGCGACGAGGAGTTTGTCTCGGTCCGCGATCTCGCCGCCGATGTAATACGGCAAACCACAATTGGCAAACGACACATCCGGCCCGCGCTCGAACAAGATGATCTCAGCATCTTCCGAGAGCCTTCGAGCACGCGCCGCCGCCGAAGCTCCGCCCGCCACCCCACCGACGATGAGCAGCTTCAAGATCAAGATTCCTTTAGTAACGAACCGCCGTTGCTCTCTACTCAGCGTCGGGCTCAGCCCGATTCGCCGAGATCCTGCCGGTACGCCAGAAGCCGCAGCGAGTTTAAGATGACGACCAACGTGCTTCCTTCGTGAAACATGACGGCCGGGCCGATGCGCGCGAATCCGAGCGTGGTGGCGGCGCTCAACACGACGATCGTTCCCAGGGCGATCACCAAATTCTCGGCGATGATCCGTCGCGCGCGTCGTGACAGGCCGATGGCAAACGGGAGTTTCCCGACATCATCTCCCATGAGCGCGACGTCCGCGGTTTCGAGCGCCGCGGCCGTCCCCGCACCGCCCATCGCGATGCCGACGGTCGCGTTCGCCAACGCCGGGGCATCGTTCACGCCGTCGCCGACCATCACGACTTGGTCGTGAGTCTGCAGGAGTTCGCGAATCGCCGCGACCTTATCTTCCGGGAGCAGGCCGGCCCGAATTTGGTCGATGCCCACTTCCCGACCGATCGCTTCGGCGACTCCCTTGTTGTCGCCGGTCAACATGATCAGCGTTTCGATCCCCAGCTCGCGCAGCCGGTTGAGCGTGCGCCGAACGTGAGGCCGCGGAGCATCGGCGAGCCCGATGGCCCCGAGCCAGCGTCCGCCATGACGGACGACCATCACGCTCCGACCTCGCTGTTGAAGATCTGCCACCATCTTGCTCAGTACCTCGGGCACTGCCGCCGGTTCTCCTTCGAACAACCGCAGGCTGCCGATCTCGACGACCTGCTCCTCGACCGTCGACCGGACGCCGCGCGCCGTCACGCTTTCGACGTCGGACGTCTCCGGCAGTTCGATGCGATCCGCCTCGGCTCGCCGCACGATTGCCGCGGCCAACGGATGTTGCGACCGCCGCTCGACCGCCGCCGTGATCCGCAGCAGCTCCGCTTCCGAGACGCCGGGCATCGGCAGCAGATCGGTCACTTGTGGCTTACCGGCCGTCAGCGTGCCGGTCTTATCGAACGCGATCGCGCGGGCACTGCCGAGCGCTTCGAGATGCGCCCCTCCTTTGATCAGCACTCCTTTGCGCGCCGCTTGCGCGATACCCGCCAGCACCGTCGACGGAGTTCCCAGCGCCAACGCACACGGCGACGCCGCCACCAAGAGCGCCATCCCACGATAGAAGGAAACGTCCCAGCTCCAAATCCCCAGCAGCGGAGGAACGAAGATCAGCAGCACATCCGCAATCAACACTCCGGGAACGAAAATGCGCTCGAACTTGTCGGTGAAGCGTTGCGTCGGCGCTTTCTGCGTTTGTGCCTCCTCGACCATGCGGACGACTCGATCCAAGGTCCGATCGCCGGCGGCGCGACTGGTCGTAACTTCAAGCGCACCGGTGCCGTTCACGGTTCCGGCGAACACTTCGTCGCCGACCGTTTTCTCGACCGGCACCGATTCACCGGTGATCGGCGCTTGGTCGACGGCCGAATGGCCGGCGCGGACCGTTCCATCGACCGGGATCCGCTGAGCCGGGTGGACGATCACCGTCTCGCCGACGCGCACCGTCTCAACGAGAACTTCCTGCTCGACTCCGTCTCGTTGCACGATCGCCTTCGCCGGCGCGAGATCCGAAAGCGCGCGAATCGCGTTTCGGGCTCGTCCTAGGGCGTAGTGCTCCAACGCATGCGCCAAGGAGAACAAAAACAGCAGAAACGCACCTTCCACCCACTCTCCCATGACCGCCGCCCCGACCGCGGCGAGCAGCATCAGCAGGTCGATGTCGAAACGAAAGCTCCCTTTGAGCAGTCCTCCGAATAGATGTCGGAGTAGATCGAAACCGCCCGCCAGGTAGGCGGCGAGGTAGAGTCCGATCGCGATGCGGTGAGGAATTCCGAATCGGTTCTCACCGATCCAAGCCGCGGCGAGCAGCAGGCCGGTCGCCAAGCTCATCACGAATTCTCGGTTGCGACCGATCCAGCCGTCGTGTTCGCCGTCGCCGTCGTGATCGTGTTCCGGCTCGCGCGGCCTGCGGCTCGCGTAGCCTAGGTCTTGAAGGGCAGCTTGCAACTGAGTGACCGAAGTGTGCGAGCGCTCGAACTCAACGCGCATGCGCTGCGCCGGTATGCTCGCCGAGACGCCGACCACGCCGGGCATCGTTCGGAAGGCGGCTTCGATTCGTGCCGCGGCATCTTCCGCCCCGACGGCGCGAAGCTCGAGCAGCGCGTGGCCGTAACGATCGTGGATCTCCGCGCCGGCGGATCGGGCAACCCGCTCGACTTCCGCTAAGCTGAGCACGTCCGGATCGTAGTGCAGACACAAACTCGCCGGACGACCGTCGTCGTAGACGACATGGCCGCGCGTGATGCCGCGCTGCCGGCCGAGCCGTGATTCGAGTCGGGCCACGCACGCGTCCCGTTCGTCCGGGAGATCAGGTAGCACTAAACGCAGTTCGATGCGAGTCTTTTCGGTCATCGTGAGTGCTCTAAACCTCGATCGGGACGGGAGCCGCGGGGTAAGTCGAAGCCAACACCTTGAGCGCTTCGTATCCCGTCGGCGGAATGATCTGCCAGGGGACGAGCGCCACGCGCTGGACCGAACTGCGGACGCGCTCGATATGTGTACGCTCTTCGGCCGCTCGCGTCGCTAACAGTGCATCGCGCGGCTTAGCGGCGGCCAGCGACGAATTGATCACCCAAGCCCAAGGCTCGATTCCCGCGCGCCGCAGGTCGGCCTCAAGCGATTCCGCTTCCAAGACCGGCGTCGTCTCCGGAAGCGTGACGATCAGCATCTTGGTCTGCTGGGGATCTTGGAGCTGCATCATCGGAGTGCGCGCGTGGACGCCGGGGGCCAAGTTGCGAACCACGTCCCGGTGATACGCCCCGGTTGCGTCCAACAACAGCAGGGTGTGGCCGGTCGGCGCCGTGTCGACCACGACGAACTTCTTCCGAGACTCGTGCATCACACGAGAGAACGCCTGAAACACGGCGATCTCTTCGGTGCAGGGAGATCGCAGGTCTTCCTCGAGCACCGCTTTGCCGGCGGCATCGAGGTCTTTACCCTTGGTTTCCAGCACGCGCTGCCGATAGTTCTCGCTTTCGACATGCGGATCGATACGACTCACTTCGAGGCCGGCCACGTTCGATTCGACGGTCATCGCGAGATGCGCCGCCGGATCGGTCGTCGTGAGATGCACCGCATGACCGCGGGCGGCAAGCCCGACGGCGATGGCGGCGGCGATCGTCGTCTTTCCGACACCTCCCTTCCCCAAGACCATAATCAACCCGTGTTCGTCGCGCTCGATCTCGTCGATCAACTGAGAAAGCGGCGGCAACGCCGGGCCGGTCTGCTCCGTTCGATCGACGGCCGGCTGATCAACCAAAGTTGCGGGCGCCAACAGCGAGCGAAGCGCATCGACGCCGACGAGATTGCGCGGCTGGAGTGCGATTCGTTCCGTGGGAAGGGCGGCTAAGAGCGTGGAGGTATGAGCGAGCGCGTTTTGCTCGCGGGCGACCATGGCCTTCGCTAAGGGATCGTCGCTCGCGGCATCGGGCATCACGCCGTTGACGATCAGGCGCTGGTTCTTAATCCCCAGCGAAGCCAGCTCACCGCTCGTTCGTTCGGCTTCCTTCAACGCGCCAAGTTGGGGGCGAGTGACCAGAACGAAGGAGGTGTGCTCGGCGCTCGCTAACTCGGCCACCGCCTGAGAGTAGCGTTCACGCTGCTTCGCCAAGCCCGAGAGCGGCCCCAAGCAGGACGCTCCGCTTTGATTGTCTTCGAGAAAGCTCGACCACGCCGTCGGCAGTTGCAGAAGTCGCAACGTGTGTCCGGTCGGCGCCGTGTCGAAGATCACGTGCTCGAAGCCGGCGGTCAGCATGCCGCCCGTCAGCAACTCCGTGAACTCGTCGAACGCAGCGATCTCGGTGGTGCAGGCTCCGGAGAGTTGCTCTTCCATTCCCTTGACGACATCCGGCGGCAAGGCGTTGCGCACCGGCCCGACGATCCGATCCCGATACGCTTGCGCCGCGGCCTCCGGATTGATATTGAGCGCGAAGAGTCCCGGCACGGCGACGATTGCCGTCGGTTCTTCTTCGCCGATCTCCACGCCGAAGACTTGCCCTAAGTTCGAGGCGGGATCCGTACTCACCAGGAGCACTCGCTTGCCCCGATCGGCCAAGGCTACGGCGACGGCACAAGCCATTGAAGTTTTGCCGACACCCCCTTTGCCGGTGAAGAATAAGTTACGCGTCGGGGTGTCTAGGAACTTCATGACGGCTCATCCTTGTAAGTAGATCGAATCCATCGGTGAACGAGTTCTCGACGATCCGTTTCTGAATCGATTCAGCAACTCTTCGCTCCGCTGCAGCAACCGCCCGGCTTGTCGATGACTTGGATTGCGACGGGAGGGTGAACGGGCTCCAGCCACGCCATCAACGTGTCTCGCGTCGGGTATCCGTTCTGACTGACGAGGCGGCCCTCGACGACGATCGCCGGCAGGAAGTTCGTTCCCTGGGTCGACAGCAGATTGTGGATGATCGGATTCGCGACGAACGCCGTAGGCTGTTGAGCCAAGTTATAGCGCTCGACTTGATACCCCTGCGACGCGAGCCACGCGAGATCGGCGGCGAAGCGCGGCAACACGGGATCGATGTCCGCTCCGCAAACACCGGTCGAGCAGCACATCGGCTTGTCGTAGATTTGAATCGTTTTCATGGACTTCTCCTGTCGATCGATATGTTTCGGAAGAACGGCGAAGGCGAAAGTCGATCGCCTCGCTTGAAGGTCGAGCCAAGCGCTACAAGCTCGCGATCAACTTCTTGAGTTCTTTGAGCTTCGTCGGATGGATGCAGTAGCAGACCTTAGGCCCGTCGACTTCTCCTTGGATCAATCCGGACTCCTTGAGAATCTTGAGATGCTGCGAGACGGTCGACTGAGCGAGCGGCAGCCGATCGACGATCTCACCGCAGACGCACGCCTTGCGGCTGATCAAGAGCCGTACGATTCGTACCCGAGCCGGATGGGCCACGGCCCAAGCCAACTCGGCTAGCCGCTCTGCCGATTCATCGTCCGGCAGCGTCACGCCTCCGTCGTCGCAGCCTTTTACCTTTACTTTTCGCGTGATCATCATCGCTCCGTTCCACCACAAATTAATCGTCTATCTACGATTAACGATATCGGCAGGTAGTAGTGAGTCAAGTGGACGAGCTACAGGGGAATTGCATCTTGTGGGCCGCAACCTCGAAATCGCGATTTCGGGGGCGGTAGTCGCCTAAGATATCGGCCCAGCTCCCGTCGGAGGATCGCACAGAGCGATCTCGGCACACGATTGAGCGAAATCGCTCGCACGTACGGTAGAAGTGTCGTGCGTTTCCGCTGTCAGCAGAAACGTCCGGGCCGTCTGCTCCAGCGACCAGCAACGGGCCGGGCGTAATTCGAGAATCGCCATTCTCGCGGTGGGTCGATAGTGAGGCCTTCGCGGCGGCTCGATCTGCGTCATGCGGAGATCCTTGATCCGGATCTCTTCGCGTAGCCAGGAAACTTCCTGTTCGAGGCGATCGCACTCGGCCCGGAGCCGTACCCGCTGGTTGCTGCTGTCGGCCGCCCAACTGTGGCTAGAGATCAAAGCATACTGAGCCAAGGCGATCACGTGCAGGACGGCTGATTTAACCTGAGTTGACCAGGCCTTGGGCAGAGGAATCTGCGTAATCGTCTTCGGCCGAGGCATAAGCAGTTCCCAGGAAACGCGGTGCTTCGTCTTCCTGAAACGTTAGCTTAAACTCGGTGTTTGAGCCGGGTTACGGCCCAAAACCGACGGCACGAAGATCGTTGGACTAGCGCAGTGGACCAGCGCACCGGCGTTAAGACTAGCAGTGCCGGGGAGATCCGTGCGGCAAAGCCGTAGTGCGGCACCATCTCTGTCGATCTGATTCGAGACGATTTAATCAGGATTTCGACGACTTCGACGAATCGAAAACCGAGGACTTCTTTCGGCGAAAGAACCGACCGCAGTGCCCGAGCAACAAGGCCGGGAGTACGATCAGGCCTCCCGCCAATGCGGCCCAAAGCAATCCCAAGATCATCCATGCGAAGCGACCGGTTGGAAGAAAGGCACTGAGCGCAAACGGCATTAGGCCGAAGCCGCAAACGACGGTGCTTTCCACCATCGCGGCGGCGCAATGCGTGAAGGCGGCTTCGACGGCGACGGGCGGAGAATCCGTGCGCTCGATCTCGCGGCGATAGAACGTGAGATAGTGCAACGTTCCATCGATCGCCATACCGAGCGCGATGCTGGCCGTCATGACGGAGCCGATGTCCATCGGTCGTCCGAGCCAACCCATCGCGCCGAACAGCAGTACGATCGGGAAGAAGTTCGGAACCATCGAAACGAGGCCGGCGACGATTTCGCGCTCGACGGCGATCATCGTCAGCGTGATCACGACCATGGCCGAAAGAAAACTATTGAATAGATCGTGGACGAGCCCCCGTTGGATCTCATGGACGAGCGGCATCACACCGGTGTAGGTCACCGAAATGTGATCGACCCCTTTCTGTCGATAATCGTCGACGAGCGGTTCGACGGCGGCCCGAACCTCGGCGAGAAAGAGTCCGTAATCGATATCGTCGATCGAGCTGACTCGAGCCGTGACGCGCCAATGTTGGGCGTTGGGGTCCTTAGCGAGATAGCCGAGTTCGACGAACCGATCTAGGTTCTGCTCGAGCTTGCGCCGCACGATCGTCTTCGTTACGGACTGCCGCGCGCCACCCGACTCGGCCACGCTCGGTGTAAAGTCGGTGGCGGAGAGCGTCCCTTGCACTTCAGGCAAATGTGCCAGTCGAGCTTCGACTTGGCGCACCAGTTCCAGTCGCTCATAAACCGAGAGCGGGCATTGATGGCCTACGTGTACCAAGACCTCGATGGGAACGAGGGGCACCACGCGTTCTTCGATCCAGCGGTAATCCTCCAAGATTCGACTGTCGGAAGCGAACAACGTCTGAATTCGCACCGAGGTTCGAATTTTCGTCGCACCCACGGCGGTCACGATCATCAGCGCCGTGCTGACCGCCACGATCAACTTCGATCGTCGACGAATCACTCCGACTACCCAAGACTGCCAAGCGACCTGTGAAGGGCCATGATCCGAATTGCGGGCCGATGCGGCGAACTTGGGCCAAATCTCGAAGGCTCCCGGCAATACCAGAAACAACAACACGAAAGTCGCGACGACGCCCAGCGCGCCATAGAAACCGAATTGGCGAATCGGCTTGAGGTCGCTGACCAATAGCGACGCGAGACCGAGAGCCGTCGTGCCGCTTGAGAGGGCGCATGGCAACCATCCGAGCCGAACGGCCCTGGCGGCCGCTCCCTCGCGCCCTTCATGGTTGATCGCATCGTAAAGGTAGTTGACTAAATGGATGCCGCCGGAGACCCCCAGGACTAAAACCAACGGCGGCATCACCATCAAGACGGCGTTCATCGCCTCGCCGCAAAAATGAACAGCCGCCAACGAAGCGAACTGGCAATACGTCGCGATCACGAAGACGGCGAGCCCCGTTCGCCACGATCGCAAGCACCGCCACGTCAGCAGGAGAATCAGGAGCGATGAAGGACCGGCAAAACGATTCAACGATTCGAAGGAAGCACGATCGACCGACAAGCCGTCGATGATCGGGCCCGCCAAATGCTGGTCGGCGACTGGAACTTTGCAGTCGTCGGCGAGAATCCGTTGAACGAGTGCGACGGCTTGCGCGCGGTCGCGCAAGCCGTCCGACGTACAAACGACGATCCCGCACGCCGAACGGCCGTCTTGACCGACCAGCGAGCCGCGCAATCGCGATGCCGCCTCCATGGTCGATAGGGACAACGGAGGCGACGTCATCTCACGAATCGTACCGGTCGTCGTCAGCACGTTACTGAAATACGGATTCCCATTCGAGTCGCGCGCGTCTGGCGAAGAATCGAGTCGTCGCTCGAACGTGTCCAGGCGCTCATCGTCGATCGAACAGCCCGGCCAACTCACCACGATCACATCGCCGCTTTCGAACGACGATCGGAATCGTTCGTAATCCTGTCGTGCCGGGAAGTCGAATGAGACCCAGTCGATCGGCGAGTTGGCGTTCACCTGCAACGTTTGCCAAGCGCCGTAGATGAGCGCCGGTGCCGACAACGCCATCAGCGCGAGTGTGATGCGACAACAGCGGGCGTAGATCGAAGTCATATTCTTGTACCACCGCTCGTTTATGGAATAAGCGAGCCGACGAATCCATTATTCAAGACCGGCCTTCGATCGAGTGATCCGTGCTTGATGTGGACTTTGAGCGAGATTGATGGACGATCGTGTCCGTAGCCTATTCCGTTGACTGTCATCGCCTCTATGAAAATGGCGATCAGGTCGTTGATTTCCAACCTACCGGCTCGAGGGTCTACGCACAAAGCATCTTGAGTATTAATCATCGGAGCCGCCAGGCTTCAAGGACGATCGAGCCCAGAACTGTCGATATCAACGCTTGGTACTCACGGCTTTTCAGCCATTGTTCAAGAGACCAGTCCCCTGGAGTGAAAGCGAAGATCCTCGAAGGAATGAAGCGCGGAGTGCGCTGCGCGTACTCTCGCCAGCGCGAAGAGTATTTTGCATCCAGCCGTTGTTCTTCGTTTAAGACGGTAGCGATGTAAATCGCCGCGATGGGACCACAGACCACCAAAAAGTCGAATCCGTGTCCGATTAACATGCAGAAACCGAACATGACCGAAAACGAGCCGAGATAGAGAGGGTTTCGGCAGAGCGAGTAGGGTCCGACGGTCGTCAGATCGGCACCCTTACGGAGAATGCCGGCCGCCCAACTTCGAACGCAGACGCCGAGCAATACCAGTAGCAATCCGCAGTATCCTTGCCAACTTCCGTCGTAGAACCAACCATGTCGGGGCTTCGTCTCAAAGAGCAAATTCTCAACGATTAACGTGAGAAACAATAATATCGAGATCGTTACGCGGTTTCGGGCGAAGAACCGACGAATGCTGGCACTAACCATTTTTGAGCAGGGATAGTCTAAGAAGTGATGCGATATCTTGCGGGGCGAGTCGGCGGTGAACCCGATCAGTTGTGCGACGAATGCTCGATCGATTCCAAATTCATCTCCGGTCGCAGCGATAGCTAAAGCCGAGTAAGTCGTACTCAGATGCCTGGGGATTCTCATATTCTCCGGGATCAATCACCGCGTTTCTTCCTCGACTCTATTCGAAAACTCTAGCCGATCGCCTTGGCGATGATGAACGCCGCGGTCGCCGCCAGACCGCCGACGAGGACGGTCTGACCGGCGCTGCGCAGAGGACGCGACGTGGTGAACCGGCCTTTGACGTAGCCGAACACGGCCAACGCCAAAAGCGTCACCACGATCGAACCGAGTAGCGCCGTATGAATCGACGCGAAGACGAAGTATGGGGCCAGCGGCACGAGTCCCCCGGCGATGTACGACACGGCGATCGTCAGGGCGCTCCGACCGGCACGCTTCGGGTCCGGTTCATCTAAGCCGAGTTCGAAGCGCATCATGAAATCGACCCAGCGGGTCTTGTCCGCACAAATCGAAGCGACGACGGTGGCGACGCTGCGATCGTCGAGGCCGTAGGACTGAAGAATATCGCCGACTTCCTTCGCTTCTTGCTCGGGCATCTCTTCGGTTTCACGCTCCTCACGTTTGCGTTCGGTCACGAAGTGTTCGGCGTCGGTTCGAGCGGCCAAGTAGCCGCCGAGGCCCATCGCGATCGCACCGGCTGCGACCTCGGCCAAGCCCGCCGTCACGATGATTCCGCTCGACGCGACGGCCCCGGAAAGTCCGGCCGCCAAAGCGAACGGCACGGTCAGGCCGTCGGACATGCCGATGACGATGTCGCGGACGCTCTCCGATGAGGTGAAATGCTTTTCGAGATGCGGTGACTGCGGCATGATGCGCCCCTAACTAGCATGAAACGATGCTTCAATGTAACCGGCCTAGCGCATCCTTGCGTAACGACTCGGTGTCGGAAGAGTTCTTTTCGGGTCGACATGAAGCTCGATATGAGAAGCGATCTCATCTTCCTAACTCGCGGTTTCCATTCTGACAACAACGTTAGTGTGATGCCGCTGGACCACTCCCTCGGATACGATTGGTTGAGGGAGTCGGAACGAGTTCGACTCTCAGACCGGCGCGCTTCGCGTCGACTCATTGCCCGGAGAAGCGATTTGTTTTTCGGACTCACGCGACGCAATCTTCAGCCCGAGTTGCTCGATCAGCCGGGCGTGCCGGAAGATGTACATCGCAGTGCATTGAAAGGCCTGGAACGAGTCAACCTGATCTGCGGCACAGGCGCGATCGCTTGGAAGGCGATCGAACCGCTTGCCCGACGCAACGACTCACGGCCGCTCGAAGTGCTCGACATCGCTTGCGGGGGTGGTGATGTGCTACTCGACCTTCAGCGCCGAGCCGCGCGGTCGGGAGCGAACGTGAATCTCACCGGCTACGACATGAGCGAGACGGCGATCGCCTACGCGCGAGAGTCCTCGAACCACGGCATCGACTTCCAAGTCTGCGACATCTTTGAAAACTTTCCGCCGAAGCGGTTCGACGTCGTAATGTGTTCGCTGTTCCTACATCATCTCGATGAGAAGCATGCCGTGAAGTTGCTGCGAATCATGTCGGCCACGGCCCGGCGACTCGTCTTGGTGAACGATCTGATCCGGAGCGATTGGGGGTACGCGGCTGCACAGATCGTGTTGCGGCTTATCTCGTGCAATCGGATCGTTCTGGCCGACGGGCCGCAGTCGGTGGCCGGAGCGTTTAAGCTGCCGGAGGTTCGTCGACTTCTGCAAGTCGCGGAGATCCCCGACGCGACGATTCGCAAGATATGGCCGTTCCGGTTCTTGCTCTCATGGAGTCCACAGGCGAGCGAGCTTTGCGAACTAGTAGCCGACGATCGTTTCCCCGCGATCCGGGTCGCGACTCCCTGAGGCCGATACGGGTATCGACTTGAGAGCGAGTTGCTCGAAGCAAGATTGCGCGACCGGCACCGAGCGATAGATGCCACCGAATAACCTCGTAGCCGGATCGCCGGGTAAGCGATCGGCGAACATGATCGCTTGCATCAGACGCGGTCGGCGCAAGAGCATCGCGAGGGCCGATGCTTGGCGAATCGAGCGGCGAAACATCGATTCCCAAGCGATCTCGAATCGTCGCTGGGCAAGTTCTCCGGCCGGCTCTCCGCCATCGGATCGGCGTAAGATTTGATGGGCGAGCAACGCACCGGCCAAGGCCATCGTCATCCCTTGACCTGTCATCGGTTCGATCGTGCCGAACGCATCGCCGATGTAGAGCACGCCGGGTAGACGCGGCCGGGCGGTTTGCGTTCTGACGTCGGCGATGGTCGACCAGGGCTCTGCGTTCGACGTTCGGGAGATGAGCCGCAGCAGGCTCGGATAGGTCGACAACCAGTCATCGATCGCAGCGTCTAGCGAGCCGGTTTTGCCGGCCATCACTTCACGCGGGAGCAATCCGCACAGGTTCAGGCTCCCGTCTTCAACCGGCGCGACGCCGAGATAGCCGCCGGGGAGGCCGAACATCGCCAACTCGTCAGTGCGAAAATCCTCATTGCCGACGGGAAACGGAAAGTGGCGTTTGAAACCGACCAGCGTCGGTCCCCATCTAGAGACCGTTCCCGTATGTCGCACCACGACCGATTGTCGACCGTCGGCCGCGATGATGATCGGCGCCCAAAACACTTCGACCGACATTTGCCGAGCTTGGTCTCGCGTTTCTACTCCTTGCACGACGCCCCGCTCGATCAACACCGAACGGACCCGACGACCGACGCGCAGCTCGGCTCCCGACTTCTGCGCATGCTCGACGAGCAGCTGATCGAATCGGTAACGGCTCAGCGCCGTTGGGCATAGCGAGTCACCGGCGGCGGCGGGCACCGTGAGCCGATGTTTTGGCGATGCGAACAAGGAAACCGTTTTGATCGGTACCCCGAGCGCGCGCACCTCGGCACCAATGCCGATCGCATCCAAAAGCGGCTGCGCACCGCAAGCCAAATGCTCGCCGCACATTTTACGACGGGGGAAGTGGGATGTGTCGACAATCACGACACGTCGGCCATCACGAGCCAAAAGCGTGGCGAGCGCACTTCCCGCCGGTCCGGCTCCTACGACGACGACATCCCAATGAGAGTGCATGAAAGTGCCTGACTAAACATTTCGTTCGAAGCAACATCAGCGTAATCATTTTTACTTTAAGTCGGCAGGTTCCTCCCTCTTCGGTGGTGCCGGCGTGCGAATACGCACTCCATCGTTGTTGATAATCGATCACACTTCGACCGCCGTAGTAACGTGCCGATTGAGTTTGCGCTTTGCAAGAGAGATCGACCGGTGACAATGCAGTAAGGTACACCGACGGAGTAGGCGATCGGCGTTACTCGCCTCAGAGAAATCCGGATACTAAAGCGAACTGTTTTCCTTTCGCACGGAGGCCCGCTCATATGAATCGTTTCGTTTCCCTGGTTGCTCGGCAGTTACCGGCATTGGCCGGGATCGTTCTTTCGGCGGCGTCCAGCTTCGCACAGCAATCGGCGCTACAGCCGGGCCAAGTCGACGTGCAGCGCAGCAAGGCGTACGCCTTCGTCGCCGCTCGAGGTCTCGGTCACGAACACGGAGTGGAAGGTCGCGTCGCTTCCGGAACGATTCGCTTAGGCGTCGCTCAACAAGCCGGCGAACTCACGTTCGATTTGAAATCGTTCGTCTGCGATACGGCGGATTCGCGCGGGTACGTCGGCGTCAAAGGGACGACCGATGAATCGACGCAACAGCAAACGACGGCCAACATGATCAGTGCGGCGGTCCTCGACGTCGCAAAGTTTCCCACGGCGACTTACCTTATTCGTTCCTCGCTCCCGTTGGCGAAGCAACAACCGAACGATCCCGACCGGTTCGAACTGTCGGGCGACTTCACGCTTCACGGCGTCACACGACCGCTTTCGATTCGCGTGATCGCCGAGCCGGCACCGGGCCTTATACGTCTTCGTGGGCACTTTAGCGTGAAACAACGAGACTTCGGGATGACACCGTTTTCAAAAGCTTTCGGAGCGATCGGAGTCGCCGACGAAGTGAAGATCTGGGGCGACGTTTCGATCGCCGCGCAATAGTCGATTCCAAGTCCGATTTCCGCCTCATCGAAACGACCCGCACCGCATGATCAGCTTTCCCGACGTCAAGAAGTCCGAGATTCGCAGCCACTACGATTGGGCGACGCCGTTCTATCGGCTGCTTTGGGGCCGACATATCCATCACGGACTTTGGAACGGCGACGAAGGGCCGCGCGTCGCGCAGCAGCGGCTCGTGACGACGATGATCGAACTGGCCGGCATCGGCGAGGGGATGCGGGTGCTCGACGTCGGCTGCGGTATGGGGGGCTCATCGATGGAGTTGGCTCGTCTCGCCGGTTGTCGGGTGACGGGAGTCACGCTCAGCCCCGTGCAGCGCTTCGGAGCTACGCTCGAATCGCGCATGCGCGGCCTAGCCGGTCGAACGACGTTTCTTTGCGATGACGCCGAGCGGGTCGAGTTCGAACCCAGCTCGTTTGACGTGGTCTGGAGCGTCGAATGCACCGAGCACCTGTTCGACAAGCCGGCGTTCTTCCGTCGGGCGGCGAAATGGCTCCGGCCCGGCGGCACGATGATCATCTGCGCTTGGCTCGCCGGCGACGACGTTCTCGACGTTCAACTAGCCGAGCAGACGCGGCGAGTCTGCGAAGGGTTCCTGTGCCCCTCGCTCGGCTCGCCGAACGATTATCAAGGCTGGATGCACGAAGCCGGTCTCGACTTCGTCTCTTACGACGATTGGACGAGCCGGATCGTCAAGACTTGGGAAATCTGTCAGCGGCGAGTCGAACGAAGCCGCGTTCGCGTTGTCGCTCGGGCCGTTCCGGGCATGGTGAAGTTTCTCGACAGCTTCGAAACGATTTCGTCGGCTTATCGGAGTGGCGCGATGAAATACGGCTGCTTCGTGTTTCGAGCGCCGGTCCGCGTCGAAACGAATGAGCCCAACGATCGCAGCGTGCATTCGTCGCTTGCGCGATCGCTGAGCGGCGAGCCGTCCGTTTGAATCAACTCAGGAGTCGATCGTAAGTCATGGATGACGTTCGTCGCATGGATGCGCGCAGGATCGCGGGCATTTCGGTTGGAGTCGGGGTTCACGCGTTCTTCGTCGTGACCGTGTACTATCTCTACGGCTTTCTCGAAGGTTGTCCGCCCCGGCCCGGCGGCGCGAATCTGATTTGGGATGCGCTGCTAGGCTTGCAGTTCGCCGTGGTACATAGCCTGCTCTTGTGGCACGGCGTACGCGATCGGTTGGAGCGATTCATTCCCGGCGCTTTCTACGGCCTGTTCTTCTGCTTCGCGACCTGTGCGACGCTCTTGCTGGCGATCTCGCAATGGGAAGTCGGCACTTGGGCAGTGTGGCAGTTAGAAGGCGCGGCGCGCACGGCGATGCAAGCCACGTTCATCGCCACTTGGGGCCTGTTGCTTTACAGCCTGAGCCTCAACGGCTTCGGCTATCAAACCGGTTTCACCCCTTGGTGGCATTGGGTGCGGCGGCGTCCGTTGCCCCGCCGCGAATTCAAACCGCGCGGCGCTTATCTGCTGCTGCGGCATCCGGTCTATCTCAGCTTCATGGGCCTGCTCTGGTTCACGCCCGACATGACGATCGACCGCGCCGTCCTCACCGGGCTGTGGACGATCTACATCTTCGTCGGCAGTCATCTTAAGGACCTGCGTCTGATCTATTACGTCGGCGAGCGATATCGGCAGTATCAAACCCGAGTCCCCGGTTATCCGGGCTTCTTTTTCGGACCGCTCGGTCGTAGGAAGATTCCAGTTGCAGCGCCGCTGGTGTTGGAGTTCACGACGGCATCGCCGGAAGCCGAACGCCCGAAACGCATCGAATCTCCGGCAACGTCGTCCGTCGGTTAATCGACACCGCATCTCAACGACATCGACCCACACTCATCGCGTGGACTTCCGCGGATCATCGTCGCTCGAAACAACGACTGAATCTTTCGAGGGAGTGCGATAACGCGCGCTTCTTGAAAGCTGACGCCTAAGTCATCATCGCCTAATCGTCGTAAGCCTAGCGAGTCGATCAGCTCGACGGTTTCTCGATTTCGTTTTCCGGGATGTCCGATCCTAAAGGTAGAGTTCCTTACCTCGGTTCCTCCTTCTTCGAAACGGACCCATCTCATGTCGGCAATCAGCAGCGTCGGAAGTTCGACTCCGGTCGTCAATCAACAGATTCAAGCGGCGACGAACAAACAAGCTTCGCCGGCCGCGTCGTCGACTGCAAGTCAGGCCAAGCAACCGGCCGCCTCGAGCGATCCAGATCACGACGGCGACAATCATAGCGGCCGCTTGAACGTTACGGCGTAAGGCATCGCTCGGTGGAACGCTGGGCGGCACTTAGAACGTTGCCGCCCAGCGAACTCCGTAGACGCTCAGGTTGTCGAAGCCGGTCGGCAGCAGCCAGTACTCGTAGTTGAGCATCAACAAACTTCCGCCGCGGAGCGTGAAGTTGAAGCCTGTGGTGAAGCGATGCACGTCGAACGCCGTGAACGGCTCTCCTGCGGCAGCGGCCGTCGGCGCCGCATGGCGCTGCCAGTCGTACCGAGTGAGAAAGCTTGTTCGCAAGTAGTCGAACAGCAGCACCTCCGACTCCGCGTAAAAGCCGTCGACCACGTCGGGTGCGTTGGTCGGCATCGCGGGGTCGCCGCGTAAGTGATCGGAATTGCGGCGGGCATATTCGGCCTGAAAGCGAAAGAGGTCGCGATACCGGTACTGCGCATCGACGCCGAAGATGTGATAGCCCATCTTCGTATTCCCCGGCCCCGCGCCGCCGGTCGGTGAGAACGTGCCGCCGATCGCCGACGTGCCGAGCCTAAAGACATCGTTGCCGAACGTGGCCCGGCCACCGACCGAAGGAGTCGTGTTCGAAGCGTTGTAGGCGCGACTGAGATCGAAGTCGACGCCGCCGGCCGTACCCTGCAACCCATTGACGACGTAGCCGTCGAGGTTCAACCTCGTCCTTTGCGTAACGGGTAGGCCGAGACTGTAGACGGCTCCTTCGTCGGAGTACGGCATCGGCAACACCGGATCGCCGAGGTCGCCGTCGCGGACACGTTGACCCATGTTGTACATCAGCGGACGGCTCACGGTTCGATAGACGCCCGGATTGCTCTGCGCCGCAAACGCACCGAACGGCACGATGAAGCGTCCCGCTTCGACGGAGTTCCGGATCGCCGGATGTTCCATTCCCAGCGCCCGCAACAGATCGAGCCGCAGCGCCGCATCGACCAACTCGATCCGGTTGCCGGTACCGCCGTCGTCGTGGCAACTGATGCAGGCGGTCGCATGCGCCGTCAGCGGTGAGCCGTTGTTGACGTTCACACCGATCCAAACGTCGGGGAAGAAGCCTGAGTTTTGGAGAAAGTCGTTGCCGCCGCGCCAGGTCGGCGAGACGGTTCCGTTGAACGTCACGCCGGGGATCGGCATCAGCCAGGCGGCCGGTCCCGCCCCCGCCTGATCGTTAGCTGGGACCGGATGCTTGGAAGCAAGATAGGCGGCGATCGGTTCGAACGAGTCGGTCGGTATCGAAGCATCGGACTTCTCGGCCATCCGCTGAATGGTCGACATCCATTCACGGAAAGGCTTGGCCTTCTCCAGCGACTTTGCGGCATCGTGGCACTGCGTGCAATTTTGCTCGAAGGCGACGCCGCCGCGGCGGATCAACTCGGCATCGAGCACGCCGTCGCCGCCGACGCGCGGATTCGACGGTACGACCTCGGTCGGAATTTGTTCGGCGGTCGGCGGCGGAAGGACTAGCGGCGCAAGCGGTGTGGGGCTACCGGCATCGGTCCCTTGAGAACCCGTCGCCGGCGGAGGTGCGGCGAACTCGGCGTTCGGCAACGGAGTCGGCGGGTCGCCGAAGCCGGTCGAGCCGAACACGAACGACGCGGCGATCGCGAGCGCGACAAAGGTGCGGGTTCTCAACATCGTTGGCGACTCCGAACGCAAGGGGCGGAAGAACTTCCGCGAGAGGGGGCACGCGATGGGAAGGCGAAATATCGCCTAGAAGTGAGCGGTGAAATACCGTCACCTCGTAGCTCGGGTCAACGACAGTCGGGCAATACTTTCGGAGTCGTAACCGACATCGGAAAACGGCGTGGAAGTGTGACACGATCGCACATCGATCGCGCGAACAATTGCAATAATTTAAGCCTTGTCGAACACTCAGATGAGACTCGATGTCCCTAGGAAACTCGCAAGAACGTGCAACTTCAGCTGATGTTGACGCTCGCTCGCAAGGCTGCGTATGACTTCGTCGCAAAACATGCCGCGAGAAGTCGAGCGACACGTCCGAACGACGCTACGACGACACGAGTTCGCGGCATCGACGCACGATGCGTCATGCAAAGGCACCTGTCTGCGATTAAGGAAGACCGGCCGTGCTGCGAGCGCACAAATCACTGACGCGAATTCGACGCTGGTGGCTCGCGATCGTCATCGCTTTGCTCTGCGGCTGTCATCACAACACGAAGACGACGACCGCGAGTTCGACGACCGGTTCGAATCTCAGGCCGGTCGATTCGGGCCGCGCGATCTACACCAGCACTTGCACACATTGTCACTCCGCGAAAACTATCTCGAACTATTCACTCTCCGATTGGACGAACACAATCCTGCCCGACATGGCGGGCCGCGCCGGGCTCTCTACTACGCAATCGCAAGACGTGCTGGCCTACGTGCAATCCGTACTGAACGCTACGCCGTGACCACCGCGTAGTGGTGAACGCTCGACGAGCTTAGCCGCACGATCCAAGACGGTCGATGATTTCGTTTGAGTCAAGGCGAATGGCTCGGCCAAGAATCGCTTTTTCCGGTTCGGCCGGACTCGTCGAACCAAAGATTCCGTAAGGTCAAAATACTCGGCCGACGTGGAAAGACCAAGTAGAATGGCACTTACGAGCGGGCCGCTACAAGTAATTGCGGCCTATTCAGGAGGACGTTTCGGCACGGGAGGCTGACCATGACCCTGGGGTCGAGGTGCCTGCATGAGCCGCCTGTTCCAACCGTGGCAGTTGCTCGTCACGATTCTGGCCGGTTGGATGACCGAGCAGCAGCAACAGCTCATCGAATACCTCCGTACTGAGAATCGAGTCCTTAAAGAGCTGCACGGGAAGACACGGTTGCGGCTCACGGACGACCAACGACGCCGCTTGGCGGTCCCGGGAAAAGCGCTGGGGCGTAAGCTCCTCGGTGAAATCGGCACGTTGGTCACACCCGATACGATTCTGCGTTGGCATCAGCAGCTCATCGCCGAGAAATGGGATTACACCGCGCAACGACAGAACCAGCCCGGACGTCCGCCGATCACCGCGGAACTGCGGGAACTCGTGCTCACTCTCGCGAAAGAGAACCTCTCCTGGGGCTACGACCGCATCCAAGGCGCTCTCGCCAATCTTGGTCACGCCGTTTCCGATACGACCGTCGGCAACATTCTCTGGCAGAACGGCATCGAACCGGCGCCGGAACGAAAACGCCACAGCACCTGGAAGACGTTTCTTCAGGCCCACTGGGAGCCGTTGGCCGCCATCGATTTCACCACGATCGAGGTCTGGACCAAGGGCGGCCTCGTCACCTATTACCTGTTGTTTGTCCTGGAACTGGCCACGCGCCGCGTTCAGTTCGCCGGTCTCACGCCCAGTCCCGACGGACCGTGGATGACGCAGATGGCCAGGAACTTGACCGATTATCAGGACGGCTTCTTAAACGGCAAGCGATACCTGCTGCTCGATCGCGATACGAAGTTCGCTGAATCCTTCGTGAACGTCTTGGAGCAGGATGGTGTGGACTGCTTGCGACTGCCGCCGCGGTCGCCGAATCTCAACGTGCATCTGGAGCGATTCATGCGCTCGATCAAGAAGAATGCCTGTCCCGGATGATCTTTTTTGGCGAGCACTCGCTGCGGAACGCCGTCCGCGAGTTCCTGGCCCACTATCATACGGAGCGAAATCACCAGGGGCTCGACAACCAGCTCATCGCACCGGGCGTTGAAGCGGGAGCCGTCGTCGGTAAGATCGCATGTCGGGAACGGCTCGGCGGGCTGCTCCGCTATTACTATCGCACTGCGGCTTGAAAGGCAGCCTCATGAGCGGCCGGCTCCAACGGCGATTTTCGGCCTGGGTCGGCCGTGATCGACAACGCGAGATCGAACGGCTGTACGCGGAACGGGTCCGGTTGAAAGCCGACGCTCTCCAGAGCAACGGGGACAGACCGATTCGACTCTCGCCGGCTCAACATCGGTGGTTGAATGTGCTTCGCCAAAAGATCGATCCCGAAGCGCTCCGGCGGATCGACCTGCTCGCCGTCGCGGAATAGCGTCCTGATGGAAACCGAAGTCACCTATTGCACGGGATTTATACGTCGACTCGATTTTTTGACCATACGGGATTCGGATGCAGCAGTCAAAGTCCTGCGGTCTTATCGCGCGGATTCCAGGCGGAAGGAAGTCGTGCCGTAAATGGGTAAGCCGTCGTGCGAGGACTCGGCTTTGACTTCGATCGTGGTGCGGGGCGGCAACGTCGCTCGGTCCGCGACTCGTAACGTCAGCACCGCAAGATTCGCGTCGACACCGACTTCGACCGAATCGCAATCGAGCCCCGCGACGCCTGCCGGCGGGTGCAATCGCAGCTTGATCGGCCCCATCGCCACCCGTCGCATCAGCCGAACTTCGATGCGCTGCGTCGTTCCCGGCTTGCCGACGACGATCGGCGGATCGATAGTCATCGTCAGTAGACTCGGCTGACAACCGATCGACATGCTGCCGGCTGCGACTTGAAAGACGGCGTAGGTCTTGCCGTCGATCCCTGGAACCTCGGCGACGCCCATCACTCGGCAACGGTGCGTCGTCCCTTCGATCGTTTTATGTTGGATCACCAGCGGAATCGAACCGGAACTCTCCCCTTCCGAGACTTGCCCCTCGAGTGGGACCACGGTGCCGCGACGATCAGGTTCGACGCCCACGAGGCGAATCGGCGCCGAAAAACCAGCTTCTCGTTCGGCCGTGACCGGGAACCGAAACGCAGCCATGCGCGGAGCATCGAGAATCGTCGTCGTGGTCTTCAACTTGAAAGGGATCTCCGGACTCACGGCAAGCCAGAGTCGATCGACGGCCGTTGTCGCCGTCGGCGAGTCGGCGATCGCGGCGGCCCTGGCGATCGTCCGACTCCCGCTCTTGCTCCGAACGACGACCCCCACAAGCTTTGCGAGCGGCGCGGTTTTGTTCGTCACGGCGAAGGAAAGTTCGACCGTGGCGGGTGTCTTGGCGGGGACCGGTTGCGGCGCAACGGTCACTCCTGCGGGGAGATCGACCGCGGCGATCTCCAACTCATCGGACAAGCCATCGATCCGTTCCACCAGCACCGGCAAGGTCATCGTCTTCGCGGCATGGACGGTCAGCGACGCCGTGTTGACGCGAGCCGTCACGTCGGGCCGTAGCGCAGTGAGATGCAGGCGATAAACGAAGTCGGAGCCGCCGCGCCGGCTACGATCATGCAGCATGACGAAATAACGGCCGGCGGTCGGAGCGGTGAACCGGAAGCTCGGATCGCGCGAGGTTTTGAAGTCGTCCGTTTCAAGGAGCTTCTTTCCGGCGGCATCGACGACGGCCGCGACGATGTCGGTCGGAAAATGCAGCTCGGCGGATTCAACGCGGAGCGCGAACTGCGCCCCCTTCTCGGCGTCGATCGCGAACCAATCGTCGTCGCCGGCTTGCGCGAGTCGGCCGTTGACCGTGGAATCGAGCGGAAGCGGCATCGCATGTTCGGCATCGTCGTTAGGTTCCGCTTCGAGCGTCTCGGTGCTCTCGCCGACGGGAATCGAGAGGCGATTCGCGCCGCCCGGCAACGTCACTTCGTAATGCGTCGACGATTGCGGCGGGATCCGCAGGGCAAGCGTAACTCCCGATGCGGAAGGCAAGTTCCAGCCATGCAGGGTGGCGGCAGTTTCCGCGGTACGCGATGCGCCGTAGGGAAACACATAGTCGAGCCAAGGGCCGTCGGTGACCGTCAGGCGATAGACGTGCGCCGATCCGCCGGTCAACTGAAAGTCGAAGACTTGGATCGTGTAGCGCCCGGCCCGAGTCGCACGGAAGACCGCCAGCGCGTCGACTTCGCGACGCGGCGAGCCGGCGGCGATCGGCCTTCCGTCCGGGTCGAGCACGCGGATCATGACGTCGACCGGCGAGCGAAACGCTCGGGCGGTGGCGGCACAAACGATTTGCGTTCCCGCGGCGAGAGTCACCCCATACTCATCGATATCGCCGGCGGATTCCAAACGACCGTTGGCGGTCACCGGTAGTTTCAACTCCAGCGTTTTTCCACGGTCGACATGCACGACTTCCGGCAAGTCGCCGACTAGGAAAGGAAACGGCGGCGACGCTCCCTGCACCGACGCGAGGCGAACGTCGTGCGCACGCGAATCAGCATTCGCCGCTACGGACACTCGATAGCGATTCGCGGTCGAAGGCTGCAGCGAAATGCCGGCATCGTCGCTCGATAGCCGGCAAGCGTCCGGCATGAACTCGCCGCCCAGTTGAACTTCCACCGTCGTTCCCCGTCGGGCTCCGGCGGGAAACAGATACTCGATCTTCGGAGTCGATTGCGCGAGGCCGCTCGTTTCGCTTATCACCCCCGATAGGCCGATGCTCCAGGCGAGTGCGTACCCGAAGTAGATGCGAGGAAGCGACATCGGAATGAAAGCCTACCGTGAGCGAATGTCAGAACAATTCGGCGATCGGCTTACCGCCGTTGACGATCGTCACCGGACGTCCCTCCGGCGTGATGAGTTCCTTGTGCGGATCGATTCCCAGCTTAGCGTATAAGCTGCAGAAGAAATCCTCGACCTTGAGAGGACGTTCGCTCGGCACGCCCCCTTGCTTATCGGTTGCGCCGATTACGCCCCCGCGCGGTACGCCGGCTCCCGCGGCGACGATCGACATCGCTCCCGGCCAATGGTCCCGTCCGGCGTCCTTGTTGATCTTCGGAGTGCGACCGAACTCGCCCAACGCGACGACGAGAGTATCTTCGAGCAATCCGCGCTCATCGAGATCGCGCAGCAGCGCGGAGAACGCCGTATCGAAAATCGGGAGCCAGCGATCTTTGAGGTACTTGAAGATGTTCGCGTGATGATCCCAGCCGGCGTGCTGAACCGTGACAAATGGAACACCGGCCTCGATCAGCCGGCGGGCCAGCAAGCACTGTTGACCGACCATCGTGCGACCGTAAGCGTCGCGCACTCGGTCGGGCTCGTTGTTGATGTCGAACGCTTGCTTCGTAAGAGACGAGGTGATGAGTCGATGAGCCTGCTCTTGAAAGCTATCGAGGCCTCGTGCCGGGTCGGCCGCCGCCTCATCGCCGATCCGCACGAGATTATCGAGCTCTTTGCGCAGAGCCGCACGCGATTGCGCTCGGCCTTCGGCGATGCCCAACGGAAGCGTCACATCGGGAAGCTGAAAGTCGGGATTGTTGGGATTGTTCGAGATCAACAGCGGAGCGTATTTGCTGCCGAGAAAATTCGGGCCGCCGGATCGCATTGCCGAGGGAAGTGCGAACTGTACGTAGGCCGGCAAGCCCGGCGGAGCGCCCCGTTCCTTCGAGATGAACGAGCCGAGACTGGGATGAAAACTCGCCGAATCGCCGCAGCCGATCGGAGTCGGAGTCGGGCTGCCGGTCGTGAGATAATGATTGCCGCCGCCGTGGCCCGGATCGTGATGCGTCACGGACCGAATGACCGTGACCCGATCCATGACTTGCGACATCTTCGGCAGGTGCTCGCAGACCTGCCGGCCCGGAACATTGCAAGCGATGGGATCGAACTCGCCGCGAATTTCGCTGGGAGCATCCGGCTTCGGATCGAACGACTCGTGGTGACTCGGGCCGCCGTCCATCCAAACCAAGATGCATCGCTTGGCACGGGCCGCGACCGGCTTCGCGACCGCGCCGTCGGCGGTTGCACGGAGCAGCGGAACGAGCCCCAATCCGGCGGCGCCGCCGAGACCGGCCTGGAGAAAACTCCGGCGCGTGTTGCCGTCGCAATAGAGGTGCTTCATATCCGGGACTTCTTTGGTTGACGGTACGATTCGCGACGTCTAATGGTTCAGCACGAACTCGGCTGAGTTCAACAGCGCCCAAAGGATGTCTTCGGCCGCGCTGCGATGCGTGGCCCCCGACGATTCGAAGGCCCTGCGTGCCGCTGCTTTCTCTTCGGCCCGAGGCAAACGACCGAATGCGGCTAAGTACAACTCGACGATCGTTTCGTCGGGCGAAAGCCGCTTAGCGACGAGTTCGGCCACACGGCCCGACAGCGAGCTGATCTTGTCGTTCACCAGCGGAGAGTTCATGAGGTGGAGGACTTGTCCCAGCGTGCTGTCGGGCAACCGCTCGCATTGGCAAACCGTCTTGCGTTGCGGACGCCCGAACGTATCGAGAAAGGCCGACGGCAATCGATGATCCCACAGTTGAACGGCGCGCGTGCCGGGAAGAGTTCCGGCGAACGCTTCCGATTCTCCCGTCGCATCGCAGACCGCGTCGAGTAAGACTTCGGCGCCGAGTCGCTTGCGATACGCGCGCGAGTAGTTCTGCGTGTCGCGAAGGTTGTCGGCATTCGCCTCCGAACTGAGGCCGTAGACGCGCGAGACGGCGATCGTACGGATCAAGCGGCGAAGATCGAATTCGTGTGCGATGAAATCGTCGGCCAATGCTTGGAGCAACGGTTCGTTCGTCGCCGGGTTCGTGTCGCGCATGTCGTCGATCGGCTCTACCAAGCCGCGGCCCATCAGTTGCCCCCACACTCGATTCACCAGCGCTCGGGAGACGAACGGGTTCTCGGCCGTCGCGAGCCACTCGGCTAGCGGGCGGCGCGGATCGGCGATCGATGCCCCATCGAACGACGCGCCCAATAAGACTTTCGGGCTGACGACCGTTTTAGTACGCGGGTGCGTCACTTCGCCTTTGTCGGCGATGAAGAAGCTGAGATCGACTCCGGCCCCTTTTTTATGAACGCGAGGAAAGAACGCGGCGAGTCCGTAGAAATCTTCTTGGCCCCATTTTTCGTAAGGATGATGGTGGCACTTTGCGCACTCCAGCCGAACGCCGAGAAACACCTGGCTCACGGCGACGGTCAGATCGTTCGGATTCGCGAACGCACGGTAGAAGCCGACGGCGCCGTTCGTTTCGTCGGGCCCTTGCGACAAGATCAAATCACGCAGGAGTTCGTCATAAGGTCGGTTGCGAGCCAGAGAGTCGCGCAGCCAAAGGTGATAACGATAGGCCGACTTGGCCCCGAGATCCTCGCTATTGATCCGGAGTAAATCGGCCCACTTCAACGCCCAATAGTCGGCATATTCCGGTCGATCAAGCAACGAATCGACGAGGCGCGTCCGTTTGTCGACCGACGGATCGGCCAAGAACGCAGTGACTTCGATCGGCGTCGGCAATTTGCCGATCAGATCGAGATACACTCGGCGATGGAACGTGGCGTCGTCGGCAGGAGGCGAAGGGGATATCCGCAGCCGTTGCCACTTATCGGCCACGAGTCGATCGATGAAGTGCGAGCGATCCCAGCGAGAGAGTCCGTTCGCGTCGACCGGCGCGCGGTTCAACGGTACCGTAACGAAGGTTGCAGCGACATGATCTTGGAAGCGAGCGACGATGGCCGATTCTCCGGCCATCATCTTCGTGGCGACACGACCGTGCTGATCGACGGTTGCTCGCGTGTCGTCGTTGGAGGTGTAAACCGCCTCATGCGTCACGTCGCGGCTCGAGCCGTTGGAGAGCGTGGCCGTGACCAGCAGTCGTTGCTGCGAGCGCTCGCGCATCGTTCGAATTTTGGGTTGTACGTCGATGGCGACGACGTGCGGAGCGTCGTCGCTGCCGTACGGCATCCCGGCGTCGATCCAGCGAAGCAATCGCCGGTACTCGGTTGAGTTTTCTTCCAAACGTCCACCGCCGCCGTGCGGCACTCGATTCGTCGCCTTCGTGAGTAAAAGCGACTCGCGCGGCACCGAGGGAAACAATCGCCGCCCACGCCCTTCGCAGACGATCGCTTGGTAGTCGGCCCCGACGTCGTGCCCGAAAACCGAAAGCTTGAAACCGTTTTGACCGCCTTGCTTTCCGTGGCAAGCACCCGAGTTGCATCCGGCTTTGGTGAGCAGGGGAATAATGTTGCGAGCGAAATGAGGCGACGGTAACACCGCAACATGTTCGACACGAACATCGACCGACGATGATCGGCCGTCGAAGGTCGCGGATATTACGGCCGAGCCGTCGCCGACCGGGAGCACGACTCCATCTTCGCTCACGGTTGCAATCTTAGGGTTCGATGAAGCGAATACCGCCTCATCCGTGGCGTCGACTTCCCCCCCTGAGTGAATCGCGGTCACTAACAGTTGCTGACGTGCATCGGCTCCGGTGAGCAACGGCGCGGGCGGATCGAGGCGCAGCCCCGTCGTCGATCCGCTCGACGAGGCGGGGGCGGTGAGAACCGACGCAATGAGCAGGGATAGTAGCATCGGAGAGCCGACGGGCAGGCGAATTGGATCGCGGACGGCAGGATATCAGGCGGGGAACATCAATCTTAGTTGATCCATGCCTGAACACAAGTTGATCTTCCAAGCCCAACTGCGGCGTCGTTCGGGCCGTGAGGCATCCGTGCTCCCCGCTTCACCCAATTCCGCAAGTCGGCGATCGAGCGGTCGTTCAGCTTGCCGGCCGGCGGCATGTTCGATGCATCGGCTGAGTACGACACCGCGGTGATCAACAGACTCTCGTCGGGTCGGCCGGGGACGACCACCGCGCCGGAATCACCGCCGTTCAGCAGGGCCGTCCGTGAGTCGACGCGCAGGCCGCCTTCAATTCGTTGGGCTTGTCCCGAATGGCACTTGTAACAATGCTCGACGAAGATCGGCCGAATGCGCGACTCGAAAAACTCAAGATCCGTCTGATCGTTGGGTTCGGCGGACGACGCGGTTCCGACGACGACGAAAAGTAGTAGGGCCGAGATTCTTGGCATGGCTTGATAGCTGCTGCGGAAGACGGACCCTGGTCGGCCGGCGGAGGCACTAACAAGGCAGAACGCTGGAGGGCGGAATGTGTCGCAAAGCGACGGCGCTCGTATTTAGGCAACATTTCCTTTTCGGCGTAAGCCCGTCACCGATCCCACTCGTGAAGCATTCGCCACATCAACAGCGTCAACGATAACGATCAGACGAGCACTTCCCGCACCGGAGTGCCGCGGTTGATCGGGATCGGGCGATTCAACTGGTCGTACACGATCGTGTCGGGCTCGAAACCCAGGCAGTGGTACACGGTCGCCAAATAATCGCACGGCTTGACGATCGGCGTGGTCGCTTCGGCCGAAAGGCGATCCGTTGCTCCATGAACCGTGCCGCCGCGCACGCCTCCTCCTGCGAGGGCCAGCGAGAAAACCTTTCCCCAATGGTCGCGGCCGGCGCGGGCATTGAACCTCGGCGTGTGGCCGAACTCGCTGACGAGGCAGACCAGCGTTTCATCGAGCAGGCCGCGTTGCTCCAAGTCTTCGATCAGAGCAGAATAGGTCTGATCGAGCATCGGCATCAACGTGTCTTTCAGAAGCTCATTGTGCTTGTCGTGCGTGTCCCACCCGCCGCCGTTCGGCTTGCCCTCGATCCTCGCCCAATTGACCTGGACGAGCGACACGCCGGCTTCGATGAGCCGCCGCGCCAGCAATACGCTCTGGCCCCACTTCGTGCGACCGTAGCGATCACGAGTCTTGTCGCTTTCTTGATTCAGATGGAAAGCCTGCCGAGCTTTGCCGCCCGAGAGGAGTTCGATGGCTTGATCGGTCTGCCTCCCGTAACCGCGGATGGCTTCGTTGCGATCGATTTGACCGAGCTGCTGATTCATTTGACTGAGGAACGAAAGCCGGCCGTCAAGTCGCAGTTGCGACAGTTCTTCCGGCAACTCACAGCCGGGCACGGTGAACTTCGCGTCGGCAGGGTCGCAGGTCAGCACCCACGGGTTGTACTTCTTGCCCAGAAAGCCGGCATCCTGACCGGGCCAAACAACCTCGCCGACGTTCGCCATCCGCAGCGGCACCGTAATCGCCGGAGGCAAACCGCCCCGTTCCTGCTTCAACGCGCGAACCAGCGCGTTGAGCGACGGAGAATCGTTCGGCCTTTGCGGCGTCGCATTTTCCTGACTCAGCGGAATGTGCGGCACGCCGGTCAGCATTTGGTAGCCGCTGCTTGAGTGCGCGTTGTCGCCGGTCGACATCGAACGAATCACGGCAAGCCGGTCGGTCAGTCGCGAAATCTTCGGCAACAGGCCGCCGACTTTCAAGCCGGGCGTCGCGGAGTCGATCGCGCCGAAAGGGCCGCGAATTTCTTCCGGAGCGTCGAGCTTGTGATCGAATGTTTCGTGTTGCGGCATGCCGCCGCCGAGCCACACGACGATGACCGACTTGGCTCGACCGAACGAACCCCGCGACGGCGATTGAGCTCGTGCGCGAGCTTGCAGCAACGCGGGCAGCGTGAGGCTGCCGAGGCCGATGCCGCCGATACGAAGCCATTCGCGGCGATTCAAACGATCGCAGAAGCGCGGCACGGGCGCGTTCAAAGTGAGCATGGCTGGATGTAAGCGGGATGCCGGGGCGGGAAAGCAGGCGGATGCTAGGCATTATGAATCGACAACCTGCCAGGCTCAAGATGAGTCGCGGCTACCAGGGGGCACGGCAACGAAACGGCTCTGCGGAAACATTCGACGAGTTGAGGGGTATTTGGTGACTTTGTGGATCCGTTATCGCGTCTTACGACCGCTTCCGCGTGACGAGGTCGTAGATCTCCGCATCCCAAGACAAACTGGTGCGCTGATCCACCGACTTTTCGCTTGACGCCTGTTCAGCGGTTTTGCAGTGGATTTTTGGAAAACGGCGACGTTTCCCGTCGTGATTGTGACTTCCCTCGTGTTGCTGGCGCTGCTGGGCGGATTAGGGGCCCGGGTCGGAGGCGTACCCGTAGCGATGGCCGCATGGCGAGTCACCTTTTGGGGAGCTTTGGCGATGGCGCTCACGGCCGGAGTTGGGGCCTTATTCGGAGCGGTGGTGTGAGAAAACTTTGCCCTTCTAAAGCGCCGGCGATCCTTGATATAGCACTGCGATTGAGTCCTGCCTCGGCTATTCGAGCATGTTCGACCTGGAACCTGAGCGGCCGCTCAACGGCCGCATCGGATTTAGCCCGATTCGCCGAGGTCCTGCTGATACGCCAAGATTCGAAGAGAATTGAAGATGACGAACAACGTGCTCCCTTCGTGGAATACGACCGCCGGTCCGATCCGAGCGAGTCCCAGCGTGGTCGCCACCGTCAGCAGCACGATCGTTCCTAAAGCAATCACCAAGTTCTGAGTGATGATCCGACGAGCGCTGCGCGAAAGGGCGATTCAATTCACCGCATGAGGCATCGGGCGTTCGGCTCCGCCGGCCCGCTATCCGATCAGTTCCCGAATCGGCGCTCCACCCTGATCCAAGATGAAACGCGGCCGCCCTCGATTGTCGAGGTAGCTCACGTCTTGAGGAACGTCGAAATAACGGAATAGCGTCGCCGCAAGATCGCCCGGGGTGACGGGGCGTTCATGGATCTCGCCCCCGTCGCGACTCGACGCGCCGATGACCTGACCATGCCGGAGCCCGCCTCCCGCCAAACACATCGACATCACGACCGGCCAGTGATTCCGGCCGTCGGTGCTCCCTTGGGTACCTATATTGGGCGTACGTCCGAATTCTCCCATCGCGATCACAAGCACATCATCCAACAATCCCCGTTCGTCGAGATCGGCGACGAGCGTCGTGATGAGATGATCGAAGAGCGGCAGCAGCGGACCGAGGCCGTTCTTGATGCCGCCGTAGGGAGGAATGTTGTCGCCGTGAGTGTCCCATGTGCCGGATGCGGAGTGGTAGCTCAAGTCAAGCGTGACGAAGGCCGTACCGGCCTCAACCAGCCGCCGCGCGATGAGCGCTTGGCGACACCACAAATGCTTCCCGTAGCGGTCGCGAACGGCCTGCGGCTCGCGTTCGACGTCGAATGCGTTGCGAGCTCGTTCGCCCAACAGCATATCGACCGCCTGCCGCTGATAAACATCGAGCGCCTGCATCGAGCCGGATTGATCAAGCCCAGCGCGCATCCGGTCGAATCGTTGCAGTAGCGCGCGGCGATCGTGCAAACGATCGACGGAGAGACCCGTCGGCAATTGAAATAAGTCGCCGCCGGTCACGTCGCCCGTGTCGACGCCGACGTTCGAGTACACCGGCAGCTTCGTCGCTTGCCCGCAGAGAAACGGATCGTACTGCTTACCGAGGTATCCGGCGAATGCCAAGTGCGAGCGCGATTTCATAAACGCCGCATAGGGCGGCATCGACGGATGATTGGCCCCGTGATGCTTCGCGATCACCGACGCCAAGGCGGGATAGTGCTCCGCTTCGGGATTGGTGCGGGCCTCGGCGGTGAGGTTCGCCGTTTGAAAGACTTTGTTAGGTTCGTGATTGCTGTGTCGCGCATCGACGGAGCGGATGATCGTGAACTTGTCGAGCATCGCGGCCTGCTTCGGCAAGTGCTCGCAGATCACGACACCGGGGAGTTTGGTTTGCGTCACGCCGAACGGTCCGCGGTTGTTCTCCGGCCGACCGGGCTTCGGATCCCAGGTGTCGATCTGGCTCGGACCGCCGGCCATCCACAGCAGAATCACGCTCTTGGGAGCACGCGTTTTTCGCCCGGCGGTCGCAGCTTCGGCGCGCGCTTGGAGCAATGTGGGGAGCGACAAGCCGGCGATGCCCGCCGCACCGGTCTTCAGCATTCCGCGACGATCGACCACGGTCAGGCCTTCACGCGTCGTCCCTTGAAAGTCAACGAAGGCATGAGCGGCGTGTGCCGCGCGGCGACAGGGGTGCGAACGAAAGTCACTCGACATGAGGAAGTTCTCGTAATGACGTGCGTCAAGCTTC
>JAIOPP010000064.1 GCA_021413845.1 Planctomycetia bacterium
AGCAACGCGTCGAAACCTACCGGAGGTCGGAGTCGCGTCTCCTCACACGGCTCAACATCGCACGTCGCGCCGCGAGATTCAACGCGAAGAATTGGGCCATGTCTTCAACGTAGCAGGCACGTTCCACGTGCCGTCCGCCACAGCTGATAGGGAACGATCATCACGCTGCGGCCCCGGATATGCATCTGGGGCTATTGAACGGAAGCGGCGGCGCGATGCTGCACTTAGCTCGAACGGCGCACGTGGCTGACGGCACGTGGAACGTGCCTGCTACTTTGGGGCTACTTCGCCCTTACGTCGTAGGCCGTCATGCGGTGCATGTTGCGGATATACATTCTTCCCCCGGCCACGATCGGATGGGCCCAAGACGGGCGGCCGAAGTTGTCGATCTTGAAGCGCCCCTTTTCCTGGTAGCTGTCGGGCAGGGCGTCGGCCAGCGCCACTTCATGATTCTCGCCGAGTAAAAACAGCAGTCCGTCGGCGTAGGTCAACGAGCCTTTGGTTACGCTCCGCGCCTTCCAGGCGATCTTGCCGCTGAGGAAGTCTTGGCAGATCAGGCCGGTGCCGAAGCCGTAGAGATACTCGCCGACCAGCAGCACGCCGCCGTGGTGGTTGGCAAGGGTCTTGTCGAAGTAGACTTCTTCGGCCGAGAAGACGCCGTCTTTGTTCGAGACTTTCACGAGCCCGCCGCCGGTGCCGTAGCCGCTCGAGGCATAGACGTAGTCGCCGCGCACGATCGGCGTGGCGGCGTTCGCGGTGCCGTTGTTGGCGTGCGAGTAGGTCCAGAGCAGCTTGCCGTCGCTGAGTTGCACGCCGAAGACGTTCTTCGAAGCGAACTGCACGATCTGCCGCACGCCGGCGATCTCGGCGACTTGCGGCGAACTGTAATGCGCCCCTTCGACGGCCGACGAACGCCACACCTCGGCGCCGGTATGCTTATCGAGCGCCGCAATCGTTCCTTTCGCGCCGCCGGGCGTGACGATCAAGAGCTCTCCTTCCACCAGCGGCGACTCGCTGTAGCCCCAGCCCGGCTTCCCGCCGCCGAAATCTTTCGCGAGGTTCTTGTACCACAGGGTCTTGCCGGTCGCGAGGTCGAGGCAGGTGAGATCGCCGTTGCCCCCTTCCGCGTAGACGACCTTGCCGTCGATCGTCGGGGTGCCGCGCGGGCCGTCGCCGAAGCTGTTGCGATAGCCGCCGAAGAAGCCCCGGAGTTCGTTTTCGCTCAGGGTGCCGTCCTTGCCGGCCTGCGATTGTTCGTAGAACGTCGCCAGCTCCTCGCCGCTTAGCAGACCATCGAGGCCGGCCTCGTTCTTCTTGAAATGCGCTTCGAGTTCTTCCGGCGTGAGTTGATCGTCCGCCTTGCCGGACGCGGGATCCTTCACGTCGGCGCGGCCGAACGGATCTTGCGCCGCCGTGCCGTTGGCTTCCTTCTTCGAGAGCTTGCCGTCGGCGTCTTTGTCGGCCTTCATGATGTCGGCGGTGCGCTGCGCGGCCAGCGCCGCGGCATCGGCCGTCTTGTCGGCTTTGTCGATCTTGGTGAATTGGTTGCGGAAGCGATTGGCCGTCTCGGCGAAGCCGAGCTTGCCGTCGCCGTCGGTATCGAGCAGCTTCAAGAGCTTCGCGGTTCGCGCGGCGGCGATTGCCTTTTCGTCCCCTTTCACGGCGGCTTGCTCGAAGCCGTAGAAGTCGGGCCCGATGCCGATGAGCGCTTCGGCTTCGTCGATCGTCCCGTCGGTGTTTTTATCGAGCTTCTTCTTCTCGGCGACGAGCTTCGCCGTCAGCTCGACGGCGACCGGCTCCGGCTGCACGGCCCACACGGTCGAACCGTCCGAGGCCTTCAAGCAGACGATGTGTTCGACCCCGTCGAGATCCCCTTGCGTGACGATGAGTCCATCCTTCACGGCGAGCGACGAGTAGCCGACGCCGACGGAATCGACTTGCCACACGACCGGCGGACCGGCATCGGGCCACTGGCGCGCATAACCGGTCTCGCTGCTCAGATTGTTGCGCAACGGTCCGCGCCATTGCGGCCAATCGCCGGGACCGAAGGGGACCTCGGCGAAGGAAGACGACGCAAACGCAAAGCAAGCGAGCAGCGCGAGGGTTCGCGAGGAAACGATCATGGCCGGGCGACTCCGAAGAGAATGATTCAGGTGGGATGATTCGGCAGGCGAGGGAAGATCGTTATTGTGACCGACCCGCGGCAATGCGGAAATAGGGGTCTCCGGCCGATGCCCGTGTTTTTTGGGATGCCGGTGTTTTTCGGATCGAGATCACGGTTTCGGTGTTGCCGCTGCGGGCGATGTCCATCCCGGCGAGGCGACGAACGACGACAGCAGCCGGCCCGACGCCGCGTCCCAAATGCGCACGGTGCCGTCGTGCGAACCGGCGGCGACGCGCAGGGTCACGGGCTCGACATCGACGCAATACGTCCAAGCGGTCGAGCCGAGCAGATCGACCCCCGGCTTGAGAGTGGTGAGATCGAACTGCTTCACCGGGCCGTCGCCGGTCGCGACGAACAGCCGATCGCTTGCCGCGGCCAGATGCAGGCCCGGCCTGCGCGAGGCGTGCGGCAAGAACTGCGTATGGGCCGTCGTGGCGAAGCGCGATTCCATGTCTCCTGCGTCGCCGCTCTCGGCCTGCGCCTTCTCGGGCTCCCAGAGCCGCACCGAACGCCCTTCGCCGACCGACACCGCCCGAGGCGACTTCGGCAGGAAGGCGACATCGGCCACGGCGAACCGACCGGCTTCGTTGGTGAGGTTCATTTGATGGCCGTTAAACGTGGTGAAAAGTTTTCCGGTCGCGGCGTCGAGCACTTTCACCGTGCAATCCTTGCCGGCCGTGGCGACGAAGCGGTCGTCGTCGCGAAACGACACGGCGGTCGCGAAGTCGGAATGGAGCCGCGACGTCCAACGCTGTTTGAGGTCGGCGGCATCGAACACGCGCACCGAACGATCGGCCGAAGCGGCGGCGATGCGCGTGTCGTCGCGGTTCCACGCCGCGCCGAGGACGACGTCGTCGAATACGGCGACGACGCGCGGCGGCGCCTTGCCCGTCGGGTCGACGAGCGAGAGTTCGCCGAAGTCGCCGGGGCTGCCGCCGCCGACGAGCAGCCGTTTGCCCGCGCGATCGAACTTCAACGCATGAATTCGCAGGGGTAAGCCGCCGAGGCGACGAACCAGCTTCCCTTCGGCGCTCCAGAGCGTGACTTCGTAATGTCCGGCGACCGCCACCTCGCCCGTCGCCGGCGACCAGGCCAAGGCATAGGCCGGGGACGGGTGCGCGTAGCGCTCCGGCGCGGCCGGATGTTTCCGCGCCGGCAGCTGCGACTTGATCGAGGCCGACGGGTCGACGCCGTCGAACTTCGCGCCGGCCGCGATCCAGCGCCGCACCAAGTCGAGCTCGGCCTTCGTGAACGGATCGTCTTCCTGAGGCATGCGGGTCGAGGGATCGGCGTCGACGAGCCGCGCGAGCAATTCCGATTCATCCGGCTTCCCCGGCTTTACGGCCGCAGTGCCGGAGGCACCCGAGAGCGTGAGAAACTCGAACGTGTGGAGTCGATAATCCCCTTCGGCTTTCTTATCGCCGTGGCAACCGGTGCAGCGCGAAGTGACGAGCGGCGCGATATCGCGCAGGAACGAAACCTCTTCGGCCGACGCGGATGCGGCGACGGAACAAGCGAGTGCGACGATAAAACATCGGGTGGCACGGACAACTCGTTGTCCGTGCGCGGCACGCGCCCGAGGATAATGACTGAGGCACAGCGAATTTGTCGTCATGTTTCCGGCCGCGAATCTCTTGCGCCTACGGCGCACGGACAACGAGTTGTCCGTGCCACCCAAGACTTAGTGCTGAAACAAAAACTCTCTCGTGTTGAACAGAGCCCAGAGCAAGTCGCGAATCGATTCTTTTCGATCGGAGCCGCGTTTCACGAACGCGAGGATGCTCGCCCGCTCGGCGTCGGTCGGCTTACGGGCGAAGGCCGAGAGATAGACTTCGTCGCACAGCGCCGTGTCGTCGAGCTGGGCGTAGCGCGCGGCGCCGTTGCTCGACGCCGCTTGCGTCTCCGCGCCGTTGAGCAAGTTCAGGGCTTGATCGAGCGTCGGGTCGCTCGAACGATCGCACGCGCAGGCACTCTCGCGCTTCGGCTGACCGAACGCCTCGGCGAACTGCGACCGCTCGGGAAACGGCCGCTGCGTGTGATACGCCATGCGGAATTTAAGTTCCGCGATCGTCTGCCGCAGGTTCTGCACTTGCCCGTCGGTCGCTTGCCGATAGTCGACGACCGCTGATCGTAGCTCGTTCGGCAGCGCCTCGGCGGCGGCGAGCGCGTCGACGGCGTCGCGCCGTACTTCAAATCGTTCGAGCCCCTTATCGTTCCACTTCACGAAGCCGCCCCGAATCTTCTTCGAGTCCGTAGGCCCCTCCACGCGCAAGACCATGCGCCGCAAGCCCGGCTCGAGCTTGAGCGCGATCTCTTTCGTCCCGCCGTTGCGGCGCTGCTTCGGATCTTTTTCGTGAACGGTGCGGCCGTCGAGCTCGAGGGTATACGCCGCATCGGTCGTGAGCGAGAAGGTCGCGCTGCCGGCTTCGCGCACATGCAACTCCGTCGCGAACCAGCGGACTCCGTCTTGCGGCAGCTCCAAGGCAAAATCTTGCAGATCGATCCAGCGGAGTTCGTCGCTCCAGTCGCTCGCCGGAAGCTTCGCAAGGTCGACCGCCGCGGCTTCCTTCTTCTCCTTCGCAACATAAGTCCGCCACAGGCCGTTCCACAGCGGCGCCTTTTGGATCCGCTCTCGGACGTTCTTCTCCCATGCCGGTTGCTCGGAGCGAACCTTGTCGAGCCGCGCGGCGAGCTCGGCCTCGCGCTCGCGAATGCGATCCGACGACGCCACGACCGGCTCGAGCGTTCGGCTCGCATAGCCGATCGCATCGCGGAGTTGTTCGCCGGTCAGGCGGCGCGGGGTGTAGTGCGAGAACAACGTTCGATCGGCTTCGTTCCACGGCGAGGTGTTCGTCGAACGTTGATACGCGCGGCTATTGGCGATCGTCCGCACGACGGCCTTCCGATCGTAGCCGTGGCTCTCGAAGTCGGCGGCCAAGGCATCGAGCAGTTCCGGGTTCGCCGGCGGATTCGACGACCGAAAATCATCGACCGGATGCACGATGCCGCGCCCCAAAAGATGCGCCCAAATCCGGTTCACGGCGACCCGCGCGAAGAACGGATTCTCCGGCTTCGTCAGCCAGGCGGTGAAGATCGCGCGGCGATCGGCGTCGGGCTTGCCGGCCGTTTTCGTCGCGACGTCGACCCCCCAAGGGACCATCACTTTGCCGGTGCTCGGGTTCGTCGCTTCTCCCATCGGCGCCACGGTGATCGTGTCGTTGTCTTGCCGCACGCGCGTAAACACGGCGACGATCCGGTAGTAGTCGTCCTGCGTCCAGCTCTCGAACGGATGATTGTGGCACTTCGCGCAGTTGATGCGCGAGCCCATGAAGAGCTGCGCCGTCGCTTCGGAGATATCGTCTTGCTTGGGGATCGCTTCGAAGAAGTTCGACGGCCCGACGCTGTGCGTGTCGCCGATCGCGGTGAGCAGCTCGCGCACGTGGCGATCGTACGGCACGTTGCGGCGCCACTCGTCGACGAGCCAATCGTTGAACAGCGCGGCTCGGCCGGCCAAGATCTTCCGCCCGTCGCTCCGCATCAGCTCGACGTCGAGCACCTGCGGGTTCACTCGATAAAGATCGGCTTCCTTTTGAGCCCAAGAGCGGGCGAACTCTTCGCTCGCAAGGAGGCGATCGATCAGCGCGGCGCGCTTCGTCGGCTTGCCGTCGGCGAGGAACTCGCGCACTTGTTCGGCGGTCGGCGGGAGGCCGGTCAGGTCGAGATGGATGCGGCGGGCGAACACGGTATCGTCGCAAAGTTCGCTCGGCACGAATTGCAATTGCTTCAACTTCGCATGCACGAGCCGGTCGACGTAGTTGTTCTCCGCCGGCTCCCGCGAGGTTTCGTTTTCGGCGGCCTTCTTCCAAGCCGCGTCGAAGCCCGGCAGCGGATGAATGACCGTGAAGTAGACCGACTCGACGAAGTCGAGATACCGCACCGTGACGGCGGTGAGCCCTCGCTCCCGTCCGGTAACGAGCCCTTCCGGGCCGACGACCGCGATCTCTTTGTTCGAGCTGTCGAACGTGGCGAGGCGCGTGACGTCTCGCTTGGTGCCGTCGGCGAACTCGGCCACGACGTTGAGTTGCTGCCGCACGTACGGCACGACGACCGTTCGCGCAGGGCCCGGCGATACGGTGATGCCGACGCAACGCGGAGCGTCGGCCTTCCCGACGTTCGCCCCTTCGGCGATCCAATCGCGCAGCACCGTGTAAGCGGCGTCCGTCGGGTGGAGGCGCTTCCCGCCGACGTGCGTTACCCGGAGCAGCGGCTTCTTCAACAACAAACTTTCCAGCGGCGCATTCGGTTCGACGCGCCGTGCCAAGCCGCCGGTCGTCAGCGAATCTTCATCGATCGAGGGTTTGTAGGCGAGCATCGACAGCGCGAAGCCCCCTTTCCCCTCGGGTGCCCCGTGGCACGAGCCGGCGTTGCACCCTTGCTTCGTCAACGCCGGAAGAACTTCCGAGCGGAAGCGAACCGGATCGGGCCGGTCGAGGTTCGCCGCTTCGAACGGCACCGATTGCCGCTGCGAACCGACGCGAACTTCAAGCGTCGTCCGACCGCCGGCCGGCCCCGTAGCGCGCGCCGAAACTCTGCCCCCGACGACGGTCGCGAGCGCTTCGTCTTGCGAACGAATCTCCGCGACGTGCGTGAGGTCGCGGGTTGCGCCGGCGGCATCGTAGCCGGTGACGATCAGTTGCGCCGTCTCGCGCGCGGCCCGCAACATGACTTGCTGCGGAACGACTTCGATGCGCACCACGCCCACGGTGAGATCATCCGCGGCCGGCGCTCGCTCGGCCGATGCCGCGACGGCAAGCAGCACGAGCGCGACAGTCCGTAATCGCCGAATGATGTGCGAAGCTTGCATCGTTAGAGCAGCTCCGGAATGGGCTCGCCCTTGCGGGCCAGCATGATCGGGCGATTCGCCGGCGTGTAGATCGGCTTGTGCCGATCGAGCCCGAGCTTTTCGTAGATCGTCGCGGCGTAGTCGTCGATGGTGTAGGCGTTCGCGCTGGCGATGTATCCGCCGTCTTTGTCCGATTCGCCGATCGTTTGGCCGCCGCGCACGCCGGCTCCGGCGAAGGCGAACGAGAACGCATGAACCCAATGGTCGCGCCCTTGGCTCTTGTTGATCTTCGGCGTCCGGCCGAATTCGGTGACGAAGCAGACGAGCGTCTCGGCCAGCAGGCCGCGCTCGTCGAGATCGTCGAGCAAGGCCGCGAGCGCTTGATCCGTGCTCCCCATCATCGGCCAAGTGGCGATGCCGAAGCGTCCGCCGCCGGCTCCGCTTACGCCGGGCTTGTTCGTGTTGTCGGCCGAGTAGATCGCGTCGTGATGGTCCCAATTCATGTTGCCGCCGCCGGGATAATTCACCGACTTCCCCTCGCGCCACGAGCTCGAGGGTTCGCGACAATCGACCGTCACGTAGCGCACGCCGGCTTCGATCAGCTTCCGGCCGAGCAAGTAGCATTGTCCGCGATGGCCGGTGCCGTACTTCTCGCGGAGCTTTTCCGGCTCGCTCTTCAGATCGAATGCTTTGCGCGTCGCCGGGTTCGTCAGCATGTCTTCGGCCTGCCCGCGCAACGAGCCGAGCGCTTGCACGTCTTTCACGCGCTCGGCGCCGGGAATGCCGACGTCGAGGTTGCTCAACAGATCGGTCCGGTCGCGAAACCGCGCGGCGTCGATGTTGCCGACCAGCCCGAGGTTCGGCACGGTCCAAGCGGGATCGCACGGGTTGCCGCCGGTGCGAAACACTTTGTGAGCCGGCGGCAGAAAGCCGATCGTCGAGTTATACGCCTGCTCGCTCCCGCCGGGCACCATGATGTTGCTCGGTAAGTAGCTCGCCTGGCTGCCGGCCAAGAGCGACACGACGGAACTAATGTCGGGCATGTCTTCCGGCCCGCCGGGGGCTTCGCCCGAGAAGACGTATTTCGAGCCCATCGGGTGCGAGTTGCCGATGCCGGGCGTCGGCTGAATCATCGAGCGGACGATCGCGAGCTTATCCATGTGCCGCGAGGTTTGCGCGAGCAGCTCCGTAACGAAGATGCCGGGCACATTCGTCGCGATCGGCTTGTGTGGGCTCCGGTGTTCGGCAGCCGCCTCGGGCTTCGGGTCCCAAGTGTCGATGTGCGACACGCCCCCTTGCTCGAAGAGGATGAGCACGCGCTTCGCCTTGGCCGACTTCGCCGCCGCCGACACCGAACTCTGCCACTGCGGCCCAAGGCCGGCAAGCGACGAGAGCCCGCAGACGCCGAGTTGCAAGATGCTGCGGCGCGTAGCGCGAGCGCGTGGAAGCATGATGGGATGGTGTCCGGGCGGGAACGGAAGGAATCGGGGCGGGTCTTCCATTCTAGTCCCGAAGCGCACAGCCCCGCAACGCGAAACCGCTCGGTGCGGTGCGTTCACTTTCTTCGTGCTCGCCTCAGATAGCCGCTCTCGGCTTAGTTCTTATCCCGGAACTCTCCCTCGCCGCCGCCGGATTTCGGTGGGTCGACGGTTCCCTTCGGGTCGCGGAAGTCTCCTTCGTCTCCTTCGCCGCGCGCTCCTTTGGAGAAGCGGTCGGCGCCGGGTGCGGGAGAGCCCGGCGCAGCGGAACCGGGAGCCGCCGAACCGTAGACCGCGGCGGCGGTCGCCTCGCTCCGACCGATCCAAACGTGGTAGTATTCGTTCCCCGATTTCAACACCATCTTCGCTTCCTTCCCTTCCGGAATCCTATTGCGGGCCACGCGCAGTTCTTGCAGCGTGCGCGTCGGCCGGCCGCCGAGTTTGGTGATGGTATCGTTGCGGGCGATGTTCCCTTGCTGCGCCAGTTCGGCAGCCGGCGTGTTGCGAATGAAGTTGGAGATGCGCATCCCGCCATTGCCTTCGACGACGTACACTCCGAGGTAGCCGGGATAGTCGGGATTCTGCGCCGAGGCCGCTTCGGCGACGAAGCACAACGCCGAGGTCAGACATCCGAACGACAACAGATAGGCTGCGCTTTTCATTTTCATGCCTCCCATGAGCCACGGAGCGGAATTCACCCCACAACGGGTGAGTCTATCGCTCGGGAAACCGAAGTCAAATTTTGTCGCAGAGCCCGTTGAACGGCCCACTGAACAACCAGCTGAGCAGCCCGATGCAGATCCGCGAATTCCGCCTCGGAGATGAGCCGGCTTTGCGCACGGTTTTCTATTCCGCCGTGCATGGGCTGGCGAGCCGCGACTACACGCCCGAGCAACTCGACGCCTGGGCGCCGCGCGCTTACGACGCAGCTCGCTGGGCCGAACGGATGCAGACGCTTCGCCCGTTCGTCGTCGAGGATGCCGGCCGAATCGCGGCCTATGCGAGCGTGAACCCGAGCGGCTTCATCGACCATTTCTTCGTCGCGACCTCGTACGCACGGCGCGGGCTCGGCACGCTGCTGATGACGCGCATCCACCAAGCGGCGGAGGAGCAGGGAGTCGCGGTGCTGGAGTCGCACGTGAGTCTCACGGCGCAACCCTTCTTTAAAAAATTCGGCTTCACGATCGTCGAACAACGGCTGCCGGTCGTATCCGGCGTGGCCTTGTCGAACGCCGCGATGCGGAAGGAGTTGGTGCTCGAGCACCCGGTGAGATCTTGATGGTCGAGATCGGTGAAGGTCGGGAGAAATTCGGTTTCACCGCGCCGTGGTTTGTGCGAGATTGGAAATCATGAACTCATCATTACGCCCGCTCACGTTCGTGATCTCCTCGCTCTTAGCCGCCGGCCTCGTTGCGTCGGCAGGTCTGGCGCAGCCGCCGGCGAACGACGCGCCGGCCGCCGCTGCGAAGGCGTTCACGCTCGTGATCTCCGGCGAGATCGATGCGGCGTTGGCTCCGACGGTCGGCCGGCTGACGACTCTGTTTTACGAATCGTATCCGCAGCTGGTCGCGCGGTTCGAAAATCCGCAGAAGCCCGCCCCGCGCCGGATCCGCTTGGTCTTCGAGCGGGGGCTGAAAGTTCCTGCGCATTGCAGCGGCGACCAGGTGACCGTCAGCGTCGATTGGATGCGGCGCCATCCGGAAGATCTCGGCCTGCTCACGCACGAGCTCACGCACGCCGTGCAAGCGTATCCGAGCCCGGAGCCGGGCTGGTTTACCGAAGGCTTGGCCGACTATGCCCGACACAAGTACGGCCCGAAAGAGCAACCCGGCTGGTCGCTCCCCGAGAAACTTACGGCGCAGCAAAGCTACAAGGATAGCTATCGCACGACGGCCCGCTTCCTAGTGTGGCTCGACGGGAAACACCCGGGCCTCGTCGACAAGCTGCACCGCAAAATGCAAAACCGCGACTTCGCCACGGAAGACTTTAGAACGCTCACGGGGACGACGCTGGATGCGCTGTGGGAAGAGTGCGTACGTGAAAAATAAGGGGACATTCTACTTTAATAATTAAAGTAGAATGTCCCCCTTTCCATACCCCCGGAGCGCCGTTCACGGCGCTGCTCGACGCCGTCTGGGCGCTGACGTATCCCTTCGGCCGATTGCAACTCAGCCTGCGCCGCAAAAAGGTTTTCGATCCTCGCCGCTTGTGGCTCGACTACGTGGCGAACAGCGTGTTTATAGAGGACGGACGCGAAAAGAAGCCCGACCAGATAGCCGACGACGACGCCTCTTCCGTAGGTCGCGAGCGCGCCGACGACGATGTAGCAAGCCATCAAGAGTCGAACGTCTGTCATGAGATGTCTCAAGCAACTCGAAATAAGGGGACATTCTACTTTAATAAATAAAGTAGAATGTCCCCTTTATTTTTACAACTTGCCTTCCAGTGCGAGTTGATGGAAGTAGTGCGGGACCGTGTTTTGGTTCTTGAGTAGCCAATCGATCGACGGCTCGTTGTGCATCGCTTTATGGATCGCCTTGGCGGTCGCTTCGCGATTCGTCCGGAACAGAACTTCGTGATCGATTTCCACGTCGACCACGCTCGGGTCGAGCCACACCGAAACGATGATGCCGAGGTCGTCGGCCTTCTGCTTCGGAATATCGCCGGCCCGCACGGCATCGAGCACGCCGTGCGCGATCGCGGCCTGCACGGTTCCCATTAGGATGTTGGTGTACTTCTCGCTATTGACCGTGACCTTGCTCACCATCATCGTGACCGGGCGCACTTGGACGTCGCTGTTGAGGATCGCGAAGACTTTCGTGTGACCTTTCACTTGGCTGCCGAGTAGATTCGCCAGCGCATAGCCGACCGGCCCGTCGAGCTCGCCGATCATCACCTCGGGCTCGGCCGCCGACCATGCTTCATCGGCCTCGACGAGCGCCTCGCCCGAGCGCAACACGATGCGCCCCGTAGCAGCTTTCTTACCGCTCTTGCCGGATTTCTTTTTCTTCGCCATCGCCGAAAACTCCGTTCATGAATGAGTTCGTTTACTTGCTCGCAGGGGTCGTATTCTTCCCTCGGCCGTCATTTTTCCGTTAGGTCGGGCCTTCCGTTTCGATCTCCATGTTCCAGGCCGTGAGCGCGTCGCAGCAAGCTAGTCGACGCTTCGTGAAGCAAGCAAGAGGCGACTAAGCTGTCCGCAGATCTTGCGACTGCCAACGGAGCTGCGCCGGATTTTAATCGACAAACCGTGGTCGAGGAACCGGCTGCTCGATCGATTCCGTAATGATCGAATCCTCGATTTCCCGCAATTGCCGCTGCAAGATTTGTTCGATCTCGATCGTGGTCGTAGCCGCTTCGTGTAGCCCGCGGTGCGTTTCGGAAACGTGCTTTTCAGAGAGGGTGCCGCAGTGGCGAGCGCTGGCGAGCGAGACGACGCCGTCGCCCGGGGCATCGGTTCCACTCGCGTCGGCCAGGCCGATAATGGAATGCAGTTCGACATTCCTACCGATCGATAACTTTTCCACGGCGCACAGCAGCGGATGATCGGGTTGCAGCAGGTCGATGCTCGTCGGCACCTTTCTCACGATCCACGGTGCGAATACATCCGGGTTCTCCGCAATCAATCGACGGTGCCGTTCGTCGGCTTGACTTGTTATTCGTGCCGACCAAGAACTGACACGGCCGACAGCTTGGTTTGCGATGGAGGAGCCGCGATGGGGCGTGCCGATAAAGATCACCTTGCGCACGAACGGCAGCGGCTCGAAAAAGAAGACCTCGCGCAAGCGTTCGCGATCGGTTGCGCTCGCCTGAATCTCATCCAACGACAGGTTCGCCGCGACGTTCCATAAATCGGTGCCGCTTTCCGTCGCTTGCAGCTTGGAAACCAAGCCCCCCAGGCTGTGTCCGACGAGCACCATTTGTTGCGCGGCGGGATCTTCAGCGGCTCCCGGCGACAGCGCGACGGCGGCCTGAAGTTCTCGACGCAACGTGGCGGCGCCCGTAAGGAACGGCATGCCGGTCGGATAGCGAAAGGCCCAAACTTGGTAGCGCTCCCGAAACCAAGGCTGCGCGCGGAGCGAGTGAATTTGCGTGAGCCAAGTAGTCGGATCGGAAGCCAAACCATGCACGAACACGACCGGAATCTTGCCGCACTGATAGGGCTCGATCATCACCAACTGGGCTTTCGCCTCCAGATTGTCCGGACGCAAAAACGCTTTCACGGGACTGCTCGGCTCGACGTAAGCGACCCAGGCGAACGGTGCCGTCAGATCGCCGGCGAGAACCCAGCGTCGATCCGCATCGATGAGGTGTCCGCAATTCGCGGGATCGTAAAACTCCAGCACAAGTTCCGCGTCCGCCGCCGGCTCATTCTCGCCGGCCTCGCGCATCGTCGGCGCGGCCCGCATCCGTAAGACGGCCGTGGCTGAGAAGGGCTGTACACGCCGATAGAATCGTTCTTCCTCCGTGCGGCAACGACGCACCAGCAGCGGCACGCCGACTCCTTCGGTGCGCACCGGCCGAGCGTAACTCGTCAAGCGGTAGTCGCCGACCAACTCGATCTGGTTGAAATCTTCTGCGGTCCAAGCAAACCCGTGCAGTTCGACGGGGATCGTAATCAAACGATCCCCTTGAACGACGCGCAAACCACTGGCGGGATCCAGCCGACCGAAGCGCTGCGCCGTCGCGAGCAACTTGGCTAGGTCGACGTTATACGCTTTCGATTCGAAGATCAGGTCGTCGTGTGTCGGCTGTTCGCCCAAGGCAGCGACATGCATCCATTGTCGGCAGGTCGCTGCGAAGTAGAGGTCGACACATGCCGGATCGCCGGCCGCCTCTAGTCGCCCCGCCGCTTGGGCCAGCTCGTTCGCATGGGTAACATCGAGCGACGGCCGGCGCGACGTATATGGAACGCAGGAACCGGTCGTTTCCCGTAGCGCCCTCGCGTATCGACTCGCACCGTCTTCCCACTTCGCACGCGACCCGCAGAGGGCACAGCCGCTACAAAACGCAAGGCTTATCAGAAAGACGAAAACTACGCTCCGATGCACATGTAAAAAGCATCGCGAAGCAGGGTTTTTCGATCGGGGCATGCACGAACGCTCAGTACGACAACGGACTGTCGGCAAGTTTACCCTATGATTTTGCGCAGGCGATGAGAGTAACTGTGGCTCCGCGATCGCGATCCGATTCGCATTCCGGCAGGCTCTACGCAATCCTCACAGACCGGCCTCGGCTGCTTCCACGCAGCTCTCTCGTACCGGTAGTTCTTTCGTACCGGCAACGCCGGCATTCATTGAGCCGCGGCGTCGTGGGCTTGGACTTGGTGCATCCGAAGTCATTCGGTACGATTCCGCCTTCGTTGCGACTTTGCCGAGCTCGAGGATGCGCCGATGCCGATGTTCAGCGTTGTGATGTCCGTTTTCAACCAAGAAAAATTGGTCTCGGAAGCGATCGATTCGGTGCTGCGGCAAACGTTTGCCGATTGGGAACTCTTGCTGATCGACGACGGCTCTAGCGACGGCACTCCCGCGATTCTCGATGCCGCTGCGGCCGGTGATCCGCGGATCCGTTTGCTGCGTCATTCGAACCGCGGTCTGGCCGCCTCGCGACAACGGGCCGCGACCGAGGCCCGCGCCCCTTGGCTGACGTATCTCGATAGCGACGACATTTGGCTGCCCGACGCTTTGCAGCACTTTGCCGAATACCTCGACGAACATGCCGAAGCGAAGTTTCTCTACGGCTACTACCATCGGCTGGTCGGCGAGCGCGTCGAACACCTGTCGGGACGTTTACAAGATCGGATCACCGGCACGGCCGATCTCTTCGCGGGCGTGTTTCTCAACCCGATGTGCGTTTGCCATCGACGAGAGTTGTGCGAACAAGCCGGCGGCTACGACGTTCGACTACGCAATTGCGACGACTACGACTTGTACTTGCGGATGAGTTTGCAATGTCGATTCGAGCCGGTTAATCAGCCGATCGGCCTGCGGCGACGGCACGCGAACAACATGTCGGCCCCGAGCGGGCGAAGCCAGCAATGCGAAGCCGAAGTTTTACGGCGCTTCGTCGACGAGCGCGGCGGCCGAGCCTTGCTTACGCCCGACGCGATCGCGCGTCGTCTCGGCACGGTCTACGCCCGCGCCGCGCGACAATACTATCGTGAATCGAACTACACGGCCGCGCGCACGATGGCCGACGAAGCGCGGCGCTACAAGACGAGCGTGCGCAACGAGCTCATTCGGCTAGTCTGCCGCCGCGCACCGCAGAAACTTGCGGCCTAACGATCGTTTTCAATGTCGCATTCGGCACGATAAACGGACGCGCTCACGAAGCGGGACTTTCCACCAGCCCGACTTGCACGCAGATCGGGCCGATGTCGGATTCGAACGGGATCACGATCGGCGACGCTTGCGACGGAAACGCGATCGCTTGCGCTTTGCCGCAGATGACCATCGGCAGCCCGATCGTCATGCGATACTCTTCGAGCTTCGTCTTCGCCGCACCGGCGATCATGTTCGTCAATTCGCCGATCGCATCGAGCACGTCCCGATCGAGCCCCTCGGGCCTAGCGCCGAGCATCGCTTCGGCGGCCGAGATCGCCGTGTCGCGGCCGACGCTCACGACGACCATCCCCCGGCAAGCGCCGCTCAACCCGATGAGGCCGCTCACTTCGTGCATCGGCGTGTGTTCGCGGACCATGCTCAAGGGGCCGCGCGTGAGCGTGCGCCCGAGCATGGTTTGAAACACGTCGCTCGTGGCGGCGACGAACGGGTTGATGAACTCGACTCGCATGTACGATCCTCGGCGGTGCGGATAAATCGATCTTTAGACGACGGAATACTTCCCGAGCTTCTCGCGCAGGACATCGGCCGAGAACGGCTTGACGAGATAATCGGTGATGCCGGCGCGAATGGCTTCGAGCACGCGCCCCTTCTCCCCTTCGGTCGTGACCATGAAGATCGGCACCTTCGAGCCGGTAGCGCGAATGTCGGCGGTCAGCTCCAGGCCCGACTTGTTGGGCATGTTCCAATCGGTCATGACGAGTCGGAACGGCTCCTTTTGAAAGGCGGCTAAGCCTTCATTGCCGTCGCCGGCCTCGACGACCTCGGTGTAGCCGACGGCATTGAGCGCGCGGCTGATGATCTTACGCATCGTTCCGGAATCGTCGACGACGAGAACTTTATTGCTCATGGTGGGTTCCTTGGAGAAGGGGTCGGAGGTCAGGGGTCGGGGGTCGGATTCAGAGGTTCGTGGTTTCGACAGGTCTTCAGGTTGCCGACGCGATGGCTGCGGCGGCGTGTTTAGCGAAGAGTCGGACTTGCAGCGGGCCGTATTCCGAGGCCAAGGCGACGTCGTATAGCGACTCCGCATCGCGCACTTGCACGCCGAACTCACGGCCGGAAACGGTCGTCGGCAGCGAGAGGAACGAAGGGCCCGGCAGCAGGCTTTTCAGGTTGCCGCCGACCATGTTCACCAACTCCGCAGCGACATCGGTCCGATCGTTTTCGGTGACCTCGTCCGCCGAGACTTGCAGCATGGCCGCGGCGGCGCTCGTCGCGACCGGCTGCGAAAGAGCCAGCACGACGCTCCCGGTCCATTCGCCGACGATATGCACGGCGGCCAGCAGCAGGTCCCGTTCAGGAAGCGCCGTCAGTTCGATGCGCACGAGATCGATGTTCAACATCGTGGCGAAGACGGACTGCGCGATTTGTTCGATCATGTCTTCGTAGTTCACGGTCATCGGGCGGAACCTTCCGAAAAAACTATTTAAGACGGTAGAAAACACTGCTGTCGATCTGCACGCGCTCGAACGCCGAGTCGAGGCCCATCGTCGTTTCGGCGGCACCCAAGAAGAGCACGGCCCGCGGAGCCATGACCGAGCGGACCTTCTCGAGGATCGCCTTCTTCGTGTCGGGTGAAAAGTAGATGAGCACGTTGCGCAAGAACACGACGTCCATCGTCGGCATCGAAGGCCAACGCTCGATCAAGTTCAACTTGCAAAAACTCACCATGCTCCGCAGATGCGCGGCGAGCTCCCATTGCATTCCTTCGCGACGAAAATATTTCGCGAGCAGCGCCGCCGGCAGACCGCGATTGATTTCCACCTGCGAGAATCGCGCGGCTCTAGCCTTCTCCAACACATCGTCGGAAAGATCGGTGCCGAGAATCCGCACGCTCCAACTTGCCAGCTCCGGAAACCGCTCCTGCAGCAACATCGCAATGGAATACGCTTCCTGCCCAGTCGACGAGGCCGCCGACCAGATGTTGAGCGTTTTCTTTGCGGAGCGCGTTCGCAGCAGCTCCGGCACGATCGTCGTGCGCAGCGCGTCGAACGGATGAGCGTCGCGAAAGAAGCTCGTCTCGTTCGTCGTCATCGCTTCGACCAGCTGTTGCTGCACCTCGCCGTTCGGCTTCGATTGCAGCGTGCGGATCATATCCGTGGTCGACGGATATCCGTGCTTCCGCGCGAGCGGGCTGAGCCGCGCTTCGATGAGATACGCCTTCCCGGCATCCAGTTCGATCGCCGAACGCCGGCGCACGAGCGTGCAGACGTAGGAGATCGAGTCGGAGTCTAAAGCGGCGGTGCTCATGAATGCGCTCCTAAAGTGATCGGCGTGCGGCGGCCGACGGCGACGTTGCGAAGTAGTTCTTGCGAGATCGCTGCGAGGGGGAGCACATGCCGCGCGAGGCCCGCTTCGGCCACCGCGCGGGGCATCCCCCACACGACCGAAGTCGCTTCGTCTTGCGCGATGACCAGGCCGCCGGCCCGCACGATCTGCTCGGCGCCGCGTCGACCGTCTTGGCCCATTCCGGTCAGCACGACAGCCGCACAATGAGCGCCGAACATCGCGGCCGCGGAACGAAACAGCACATCGACCGCCGGCCGGCACGAGTTCTCCGGCGGCGTTTGATTCAGCAAGACCGTCACGTCGCGCACTCCGCGCCGCAACTCGACGTGAAAATTGCCCGGCGCGATCAGCACTTCGCCGGCCTGGAGCGGTTCATGGTTCGCGGCTTCGCGAACCGTGAGAGCGCATTCCTGGTTCAAACGATTCGCCAAGTGATGTGTGAACAACGGCGGCATGTGCTGCACGACGACGATCGGCACCGGAAAACTTGCCGGCAACTTGCCGAGCACCGCCATAAGCGCTTGCGGGCCCCCGGTCGAACTGCCGATCACGACGGCATCGCACCGTTGCGGCAGGCGATTCGTCGGCGGCAATAGTCCCGGCGGCGAACCGAACGGCGCCGTCCGTGCGACCTTAGGAACCGCCGCCGTCGCGCAGAGCGCTTTGATCTTGGGAATCAACTGGTCGCGCACGCTTTGAATCGCCGCGGCGACGCTCCCGACGTTCGCAGGCTTCGTCACGTAGTCGGTCGCGCCGAGAGCCAGTGCGTCGAGCGTGGCGACCGCGCCGCGCTCGGTGAGCGTGCTGAACATGATGACCGGCAACCGCGGATACAGCTTGCGTAGTTCGGGAAGCGTGCCGAGGCCGTCGAGCTCCGGCATCTCGATGTCGAGCGTCACCAGGTCGGGACAGAGTTGCGGAAGTTTCGCCAAGGCGATCCGACCGTTCGGCGCGGTGCCGGCCAGTTCGATCTCCGGGTCTTGGCCGAGCACGTCGGTCAATAGACGCCGGATGACGACCGAGTCGTCGACGACGAGAACGCGTATTTTTCTCATGGCTACTTCACGACTCCGACCAGCCGAAGCTTGTCGACGAGGCCTTCCTTCTGAAACGGCTTCATCAGGTATTCGTCGGCGCCGGCGCTGAGCGCGCGGAGCATCCGATCGGTCTCGGTTTCCGTCGTGACCATCAGCACGGCGATCCCGGCATAGCGCTCTTCGCGGCGCACGGCGGTGATGAACTCCAGGCCGTCCATCTCCGGCATGTTCCAATCGACGAGCACGACATCGGGCAGCGGGGCCGACGCGAGCCGTTCGAGCCCTTCTCTGCCGTTCGAGGCGTCGGTCGTTTCGAAGCCGAGTTCCTTGAGAATCTCCGACTCGATTCGACGGATCGGCCGAGAGTCGTCGATGATGAGAGCACGCATGGCTGAGTATTCCGTCGTGTTAAAAAGGGGTCGGGGGTCGGGGATCAGGGGTCGGAGGAAAGTTGTGAGTCAATAGTCTGACCCCCGACCCCTCTCCGTTCGCTTACCGATTCGATTTCTTTTCCACCCGTTGACCGGCTCCGAGCTGTTGCAGCTCCGCGGCCATGCGCGACAACTCCGCGGCGGCTTGCTGCGAGTTGGTCGCCCCTTGCGTCGTGTTCTGCGCGGCTTCGGCAACCGCCGTGATGTTCTGCGCGATCTCGGCCGTTCCCTTCGCCGCTTCGCCGACGTTGCGGCTCATCTCGTTGGCGGTTGCGGTTTGTTCTTCGACGGCGCTGGCGATCGTGTTCGAGATGTCATTGATCTGCGCGATCACTTTGCCGATCTGTTGGATCGACTCGACCGCTCCCCGCGTGTCGAGTTGAATCGCTTCGATCTTGTGGCCGATGTCTTCGGTGGCCTTCGCCGTTTCCTTCGCCAACTCCTTCACTTCGTTGGCGACGACGGCGAAGCCCTTGCCGGCTTCACCGGCCCGAGCCGCTTCGATCGTGGCGTTGAGAGCGAGCAGGTTCGTTTGTTCGGCGATCGAGGTAATGACCTTGATCACCTTGCCGATCTCGATGCTGCTGATTCCGAGTTTCGCGATCGTCTTGTTCGCGATGTCGGCGGCTGACACCGCTTGGCCGGCGACGCGGGCCGATTCGGTCGCATTCTTGGCGATCTCGCGGATGCTGCTGTTCATCTCTTCCACGCCGGTCGCGACGGTCTGCACGTTCTTGCTCACCTGCTCGCTCGCAGCCGAGACGACGTTGGCTTGCGCGGCGGTTTCTTCGGCATTCGCGGCCATCTGCGTGCCGACGGCCGTCAGCTCTTCGGCCGAAGAGCCGAGCGTCGTGGCGCTCAGGTTCACTTGATCGAGAATCCGCGCCATCTCTTGGCGCGATTGCACTTGGCCCGTGATGTCGCTGGCGTACTTCACGACCTTAAACGGACGGCCGTTCATGTCGAAGATCGGATTGTAAGAGGCTTGGATCCAAATCTCCTTGCCTCCCTTGCCGAACCGCTTGAACTCCCCGGAGGTGTATTCCCAGGGTTGTGAAGCTAGCTTTTCGGTTGTTTTGCTTGATCGAGGATTCGTTGTGTGGCGAGGTGGCCTCCTCGGGCTTTAGGACCGAGCGGAGCTACGGGCTGCGCGGGAGATTTCTTTTTCTTGCGGGGTTCGGTGAA
>JAIOPP010000065.1 GCA_021413845.1 Planctomycetia bacterium
CCGACAGCGAGTGATCGCGTTTGCGCAGCTGCGTCAGGCCGTCGTCGATTCTCGCAGGGCAAGTCGAACGCCCGTCTCGGCTAAGTCGCCGAGGGGGAGTTGGAACACCGAATCCAGTTCGTGCCACTGGCACAGATCGGTCGAGCCGCTGGGCTCAGGCCGTAAATATCCCCCTACGACTTTCACGTGGTAGATGATCCGGATGCCGTGAAAGTCGTCGCTGCCCGAGGTGTCGGAGAGGGAATCGATCGCGGAAATGAACTTTTGGGATTGCCGCAAATCGATACAATTCCATGTCGGTCGATCTGGGCAGCGCCTTCAAGCGGAATGGCGCTCTCATGGTCGGTTATCGGTTCCCTCGCACCCCTCCGGAGTCGGCGCGTCGTCGGGTCCTATCGCAGCTATTCTTGGCCTATGACGCTTCCTGCCGACGCTTCGCCAACCATCGGTTACGACTACACCACGGGCCCGGCACGACCCGATGCGATTCTCGACCGGATCGATCTGACGCTCTTCATCGCCTGTTACAACGAAGCCGAAAATATCGTCGGCACGCTCGACACTCTGTTGGGCGCTCTGCAACAGTTTCCCGAAACGACATGGGAAGCTCTGCTGATCGACGACGCCAGCAAAGATCGCACCGCCGAGGTGGTCAAGCGCTGGCTCGACGAGCATCCCGGGCTGCCGATCTATTTGAAGGTCAACAAGAAGAACAAAGGGTTGGCGTGTAACTACATCGAAGGAGCGTTCTGGGGTCGCGGAAAATACTACCGACTCGTCTGCGGCGACGACGTCGAACCGCGCGAAACGTTTTGCGAGGTGCTCCGGCAACTCGGCACGTCCGACATGGTCATCTTCTATCAAGACTGCCGAGGTCGATCGCTGTTTCGCCGTCTGCTCTCTCGCACGTTTACCGGATTGGTCAATTTGATCAGCGGTCACCGCTTGAAATACTACAACGGCTTGGCGATTCACAAGCGATACAACGTCATGCGTTGGAACGCCAATTACCACGGCTTCGGGTTCCAAACCGACATTCTCACGCGTCTGCTGGACGAGGGCATCCCCTACAAAGAAGTGCTGGTGAAAGCGCACGAGCGGCCGAATGGACATTCCAAAGCACTGACGATGAAGAACCTTCTTTCGGTATCGCATACGCTGCTCGACCTCTCGATTCGCCGCTTCGGTCGAATCTTCTTCAATCGCTGATCGTCGGCGATCGGCCGCATGGTGGCGAGCTATCGTGCCGAGCTATTTGCGGTCGCAACAGAGAGCGATCACATACTGAGCCATCGGGTGAAAGCCCGTATGCACGACTTCGTCGTTCATGGAAAACATGAAGACGCGATGAAAGAATCGTTGCATGAGCTTCTTCAGATCGGGAGCGCTCTTGCAGTTGACGTGCCCGGCCTTGCTGCGCGGCGATGCATACGCTTGCGACTCCAGCGAGGGCATGCCGATGATCAGCGAGCCGTGATCGGCGAGCGAATTCACCGCGTTGCCGACGAAAGCATCTTCATCCTTCGGCTGAATGTGCTCCAGCACATCCAGCGAATAGATCCCTTCGAAATTGCCGGGGGATACCGGTCCTTCGAGCATATCGTGGACCTTGCAATCGAAGGCCCACTCCGGACGCATTCTTTCTTGCGCGTCTCGAATAAAAATGGGATCGAAGTCGACCGCGGTCAAATGCGTTACTTCTTGCTTCACGATCCGCGAAGCAAAGCCGTCGCCGCAGCCGACTTCGAGCACCCGCTCCATGCCGGCGAACATCTTGGCGACGAACTTATAGCGCGCAAACGTAAACGCGAGCCGCTTGGGGTCTTCATGCCAAGAAAGAGCGATGACCATCCCGAGGTTGGTAGCTCCGAACTGCTCGCGCATGCCGATCGAGTCTTGATACTGCGGCTCGCGAGTGGAGCTCATGCGCTGGAACCTTGATGGAAGACGGTGCTTGTCGTGGGCCGCTGATTCTAACTCGTCTCGAAGTCGGCCGACAAGCCGGCGTCTACATCAGCGGTCGAAGTGCCGCGCCGCCCGGCAAACGGTTTTTACGCATAAATCGTAGCGAGCGCCGATCGGTCGCGTCATACTGACCGGCCCGCCTGCTCTCTCTCGTTCCATCCCACATCGGTCGATGAGAAACGATCTCCCACGGATTAAAAACATGCTCAAGCATTCTTGTCGGTCCTGGTGCAGGCTGTTCGTGTTCAGCCTGATGGCGTCGTCGCTCTCGGCTGCCGATGTTCCCCCGAAGGCGTCGGCTCCTGCGACAACCGCTCCTGTCGTTGCCGCACCGGTAGCAGCTGTCCCTTCGCCTCCGGTTGTGCCTGTGCCGCCGCTCCAGAGCTATCAACGGACTTCCTTGCCGGTGCAGCATGCCTATCAGAAAACGATTCGCGACTATCTCGGTTCGCTAAGCGCCCAGGATTTCGAACACGGCGTGACCGTGAAATTCACCACCCCGCCGTTCGCAGGCGATCTCGAACAGCAGTATCGCCACCATCTGCTGGGACTTTCGATCAACCCTCTCATCGGCACGAAGCGAGGTTCGCCGGCGGTGAACGCGCCTGCCAAGTTGTTCACGCTCGCCGAGATCGAAACCGCGGCCGGCGTGATGCGGCCCCCCGTCTGGCCCGAGCCGGTTGCGTTTATCGTGCGCTGGAACTACGCCGGCAATCCTTATTATCAGTCGCGCGCGATGAAGTTGCGGGCCTTCGCCACTCTCTCCGTTCACATGACGATGCTCGATGATCAAATCGAGCATGCGCCCGAGGTGAATGGAGCCTCGCGGCCCGACTGGCTTGCGCCGACGCTGCTCATGCTCGGTTATTCCTTTCCTGCGGTAAGCGATGTCGTGCCGGAACCGGTTCAAGCAGCCTACCGCGTCGGGCTAAGGAAATTGGCTCAGCGCGTACTCGATTGGGGGCCGCTGGGCGAAGAGCCGAACTTGGAGCTTTGTTCTCCCGTGGCGCTCTGGTACGCCGGCGAAGTGCTCAAAGATCCGAAATTCAGCCAGGAAGTCGAAGCTTACGCTCGGCGGTTGTACACCGACCCGCAGTTCGTTCATCCGGCCGGCTATTTCATCGATCGAGGTGGAATCGATCTCGGCTACGCAGGGCAGACGAACTTCTTCACCACGTGGCTTGCCTTGGCGACGCGCTGGCCGTTCGCCGTCGAGGCCGTGGCTCGAAGCCATCGCTTGCGCGCGCATGTGATCTTGCCTGAGCCCGACGATAAGACGGTGCTTGGCCCGAGCCATTTTCAAACTCGTTACAGTGCCGACGCCGGACGCGATCAATGGGAATGGGGGACGTTTCGCAACACGGCCGCGGCGCTGGTGACCGATGAAGCCGCGCATCTGACGAAGCTTCCTACGGCGGCCGATCTCGCCGGTGCGGTGGCGCGCCGAGCCATGGTCTTTCAAGCTCAGCTCAACGAGAACGCGTACAAGCCCAACGGCGGAGGAATGCTACGCAACGACGAAATCGTTTCCGTTCCTTGGGCGTTTCGACTCTGGCAATCTTATAATTTTCCGGCGATGGTCAACTATGTCTACGATCACTACCCGGCCGACGCTCATGCGCACCGTGTGGAGCTTGAGCGAAAGAACCCTTCGCTTCTCAAGTCGCCGTTTTTGCGCGAAGAGAACTTCGTGCGCGACTTCGCCCAGGCCTTCACGGTCGCGAAGCAGAAGCGATACGCGGCGATCGTTCACTCGGGCCCGATCGGAGAACCCCAGCTCGAAGCAGGGCGCACGATATTTCCTGGCCCTTACGGCTTCGGCGGCGGGCAGCTTTCGGCCTTTTGGACTCCCGCTACCGGCTCGGTGTTGCTTGGTCGCCGTGGCGGAATGACGCGAGAAAAATCGTTCGACCATCTCGAAGAGTGGCGACAATGGCCGATTCATGCCGTCTCCGGCGTGCGCGCCAACGGCAAAATCTTCAGCACGGCCCGCATCCTCAAGCCCGACGTCGTGAGCGATTTGAAATCCGAGCGGGGAACCGTGCGGGTCTCGGGGCAAATTCCGCGCGGCTTGCTCGGCCAGCCCAAAGCGCTCGATGGCCGGCTCGCTTATGCCCGCACCTTCACGATCGAGCCGGACTCGTTGACCATCGAAACGACGATCCGATCGAGCGGACAAGACACGTTTGCCGAGATGGTCGAGACGCTCCCCGTGTTTCTGCGCGAAGCCCAAACGCAAGCCAAGGTGGAACCGACCACGATCGAATTGCGCCGCGACGGCAAGTGGGTTGCGGCGAGCATCGACTGGACCGACGACGTCACCGGCGTGCGACTCTCTCGCTTCGGCGGCGCGGTGCTCATCGAATTCGATCGGCCGCGGCGACTCAAGCTTGCGCCGAATGAATGGAGCGACACCTACTTGAGCCGAGCCTCGTGCCGCAACCTGTTGATCGACCTACTGGAGAACAACGACCAGCCGACCGTCTTGTCGACCGCTTCGGTTCGTTATCGCATTCAAGCAGCACAATAAGCAGCTGCAGTCGTCGGAGCAGTTAAATGCCTGCCAAGCGCTCTTTGGAGTCGCCGAACTCGGGCAATTGCAGTCCCATTCGATCCATCAGCGATAGATAAAGGCTGCACAACCGACGGCGCTCGTTCCCCGACTTCATGAAGTCGAGCGAGCGGCCGGTCTTCAGGGTTCCGCCGAGGCCGCCGGCGAGGAGCAGAGGCACTTGGTTGCTGTTGTGAGCGTCCCAATGTTCCGAGACGAACATGAGGCACGAGTTGTCCAGCACCGTGCCGTCCCCTTCTTGCATGTTCGCCAAGCGATCGACGAGGTACCCGTATTGCTCGACGTGGCAATCGACGATCGCCTTGTAGTCGGGCCCGGTGTTGGCGTGAGAATAGCTGTGGTGGTCGTCGCGAATGTTGAGGAACGGATAGGTTTGGCCTGAGAGATCGCGCGAGAGCAGCAACGTGGCGATGCGCGAGCGATCGGTCTGGAACGCCAGCGCGATGATGTCGCACATCAGGCGCGCATACTCGCGGAAATCCTTCGGTTGCCCTTCGGCCGGTCGCGCGCCGGCGACATCCTTCTGCGGCACTTCGCTCCGTTGTTGTTTGTTGAGATTCTGCAAGCGCTGTTCGGTCTCCCGCACCGACGTCAGGTATTCGTCGATCTTCACCTGGTCGGAATGGCTGACGCGAAGCCTTAGGCCCGCCGCTTGCTCGCGCACCTGGTCGAGGATGCTTCCCTGCAGCTTGCCGGTTTGACTTCCGAAGAGGCTATCGAACGCCAACGAGGGATACAGCTCGATCGGAATCGGCGAGTTCGGGCTCAGCCAAGAGATGTGCGATGCATACACCATCGAATACTGGCTCTCGTGGAATCCGCTCACCGGCTGCTCGCACCCGAGCACGAGGCTTGGGAGGAAAACGTCGTCTTCCAAATGCTTCGCCAACAGCTGATCCATGCTCACGCCGCCGCGAATCACGCGGCCTCGCTGCAGCGCGATGCCCGAGAGGATGTTGCCTGCGCATTTCGCATGTCCGCCGCCGGCCTGTTGGTTGAACAGGCCGTTGATGACGTTGAGCTTATCTTTGTGGCGCGCGAGCGGTGCAAGGCTCGGCCCGAGCTCCATCGCGGCGCCGTCTCCCTTCGACCACCAGCTCGGGGGCGAGATGCCGTCGCCGATGAACATGCAGGCGAAGCGTTGCGGCGGCCGCGCGTTCGGCTTCGAGAAGTCGCCACCCCAGAGATGCGCAGCTTCGAGCCATGGGAGCGCGACCGAAGTTCCCAGCCCCTTGAGCACGATGCGGCGAGATAAAGGTCGGTCCACGGTTAATCTCCTGAGGAAGTCGGCTTGAATCGGGCGAGCGAGAAATCTCGACAGCGCTGATTTCTGAATTGAGGGCTGCAAACCACGGTTTCGAACAGCGCCGAGAATTTGTCGTCGTGGCGACGAAGCTCGGCTTTCATCTTCTCGAGTAGGTCGTGATCGGATGCTTCGACCGAGCGGCCGAGCGCGTAGCCGAGGAACTTTCGGCAGAGCGTATCGAGGTAGTCGTCGTTGCGATTCGCCCGGATGTACTTCAAGAATTCCGGCACGCCGTGCGAAGTCTCGCCCGAGGGGAGCTTCACGACGTTATCGACCGGCCTGCCTGCGAGATCCTTGCTGCGGGCCTTGCCGATCGGGTCGAAGCCTTCCATCGAGAGCCCGATCGGGTCGAACCGTTTATGGCAGCGTGCGCACATCTCGGCTTCGGTGTGGAGCGCGAGCAATTGGCGAATCGTCTTGCCGTTGGTTTCCGTTTCCTTGGCCGGTAGCGGAGCGATGTCGTTCGGCGGCGCCGGGATGTGTTCTCCCAGAATCTTATGCACGACCCAGAAGCCGCGCTTCACCGGGCTCGTTCGTTGCGGTTGGGAATAAGCCGTGAGGAACACGGCCATACCGAGCACGCCGCCGCGACCGTGGCGTTGGATGCCGTCGACCTGTTGCCACTCGCTCTCCGAGTTCGGACCGGGCCAGCCGTAATGGGCCGCGAGCGACTTATTGACGAACGTCACGTCGCCGTAGAGCACATCGGTTACGGGCCGATCGGTTTGAATTAGATGCGTGATCATCCGCGTCGGTTCTTCGAACATCGCGAGCTTGAGATCGTCTTTGAAAGCGGGAAACACCCGCCGGTCGACCGATTCTTGCTCCAGGAAGTCGCGATGACGGAGCCATTGGCCGAAGAACTCCAACGCGAACGCACGGACCTTCGGGTCCTTCAGCATGCGCCGTAGTTGTTGTCGGAGCGTCACTTCGTCGTTAAGTTTGCCGGCCTTCGCTAGAGCTGCGAGCTCTTCATCGGGCATCGACGACCAGAGGAAATAGCTGAGCCGCGAAGCGAGCGAGATGTCGGCGAGCGGCGCAACCGATTCGCCGCCGGCGGGCAAGTCGATGCGGCAACAGAAATACGGCGAGACGAGAATGCTTGTTACGCACCCGCGCACCGCTTGCTCGATTCCGAGTTCCGGCCGGCTCGAGGTCGTCTCGTAGAATTTCACCAGCTGAACGCGCTCGGCTTCGGTAAGAGGGCGGCGATAGGCCCGCTCCGCGAATTCCAGCAGCTGCCGGAGATAGATCGGCTTGGCGTGCGCGAACTGTTCGGCTCGCAATTTCAGGCCGTTGCGAATCTCGCTGAAGAACAAATGAACCGGATGGTCGGCGACCTTCGGATCGCCGGCTTTCACGCCGGAACGGACGAGATAAACCTGCTCGAAGCGTGCGAGCGTGTCGTCGTGAACGAGGCCCGGATCTTCTTCCTTGAAGGAGTCGAAGTCGGCGTGCTTGAGAAAGTTTCGCTCGCTCCGCTCGAAGAAGACGAACCCTCGGAGCATCTTTTCCATCAGGCCGGTGCCGAAGTAGAGCTCGTTCCACAAGCGGTCGAGCTCGGCTCGCTCCGTGTCGTCGAGAACGAGCTTCACGAGCGGCATGTCGTCGCGAAAGACTCCCTCGATGAGATGGAAGCCGGCCGACAGGCCGCGCGTCGAGTCGACGTACACGAACCGATTCGGAAACGTCCGGCAGAACTCGACGCCGGATGCGCGAAGCCGCGCCGCGAGCGGACTCTGCGGATCGATCAGCAAACCCGCTAAATCATCGACACCCGTTGCAACAGCACCTAACGGTTTGTCCGATACCGCGACTCGCACCATCGGCGTCTTCGCCTCTTCGCGGTCGAGCTTGGCTTCGACGAAGAATCGAATCTCCGGCCGATCGGTGAAGGCCTTCGTCGGAACGTTGATCTCCAGCGGCGCGGCGGTCGACACGACGATGCTTTCCGCATCGATCTTGTGCCCGAGCGGATGCACGCCGGGCTTGAGCCGCTTCCACTGTTCGGGTGCGAACTCCTTGAGCACGCTACCGAGCGAGCGGTTCTTTTTGTCCGCGGGGCGATAATCGTTTGCGGATTGAGTGCTGAAGTTCATCTCGCTCAATACCACGTAGCCCGGGCCTGTCCCCTGGGCCGCGTCCACGGCTTGGATATGGATCACGATCTCGGGCCGATCTTTCAGCTTGCGAAACTCGACATGCAATCGGCGCGCGTCGGCGATCATCGTCTCGTCGAACGTGTCGCGCTCCGTGGCCGATTTCTTGCGGCGCTCGAGATGTTGAATCGGGGCGTTACCGGCATTCGAGACGATCGCGGCCGATTCCTGTGCACAAAGCATCTGGCTTGCGCGACGGATCTTCGCGGCCAACGCCCCGATCTGCCCCGCCGGAGCGATGCGTACGACCGTGCCGTCTTTGTTCGTCGTTGGGCCGGAGATCGCGTGCCATTCACGTCGGACCGCGCTCAGCGGAAACGGATCGTCGCCGGCCGGAGCGTTGAGCGTGTCCCACAAGAGCCGCAAATATTTCGGGCTCAGTTTCTTTTCGGCAGCCCAAACGTCGATCGTCGTTCGCTGGAGCGCCGCCGGGCGATGCCGGAATTCCCAAGCCGAGGTGAGATACGCTTCGAGCGCGACGTCGTGTTCTTCATAGAAACGGAGGATCGCCTGTTCGTGGAACTTGACCCTATCGGCGAACGTCACGGCGGGATACGGCGCGAACGTCATGCCTGACGGCGTGAGCACGACATGCTCGGCTACGAGCTGCGCGGCGGCGTAATACTTCTTGAACAGATTGGGAGACATCACGAGCGCTTCGCCCGTGTTATTGAATCCTTCGCCGGAGGCCGGATCGACCGGGAACGATTCCGCCGGCCGGATGTCGACGCCGGTGAGGTCGCGGATCGTGTAGTTGTACTCCGCCACGGTCAGTCGCCGCGGCAACACGACGCCGGGATCGCCCGACCATTTCTTGGCTTCCGCGGCCATCAGGCGTTCGATCGTCGCGAGGGCGGCGTTCCGTTCTTCGATCGTCGGCTGCTTGGCTTTGTCGGGAGGCATCTCTCCTTTGCGAACGAACGTGAGGACATGCTCCCATTGCCGAAAATGTTCGCCGATCGCCGCGGCCGTGGTGAAGCGGCTTAGATCGAGCGCCCCTTCCGTCTTCGTCGAGTTGTGGCAGCCGACGCAGTAGCTCTTCAGAAACGGCGCGACTTGGCGCTGGAACTCGTCCGGCGCTTCGGCCCAGGCAGCAGAGGCGCACGCCAGAGAAACGAGCGCGCAAGCGATCGCCGGGAAGTTCGACATGAAAGCAACTCGTTCGCGAGCAGGCTCGATCGATTCGCCAACTCGTAAGAGTGCGGGTCGATCGGAGGGAGGGCAGGTTGGAAACAGGAGGGAACGGCCGGCGGTGAGACGATCTCATTGTATTCGAGATGCCGCAGCGACGCAGCGCGATCAACCGCGAAATTACCGCTCCCTAGGCGGCCGGTGCTGTCAGAAGTTTCCTGTTTTTTCGCTTGCGAACGACGAGCCCTTCGACGCCGAGAGACCGGCGTCGAAGGCTCGATTCATTTCCTAGCCGCGGCTAAGCCCGATTTACGTGCCTCGACCCTACTGCGCAGGGACGTAGTACGTCGGAGCGCCGTACGTGGCCGGCTGCGCGCTATAGTACAGCGGCGCTGGGACGTAGTCGTAGCCGTAATAACCGTAGCGCGGCACCAGCGTCCCTTCATAAATCGGACGGTAGCCAACCGGATGGGAGCCGTAGCCGCCGTATGTGGTGGAGGTCGGGTGATAACCGCCGGGGGCAGGATAGCTCGCCGCGTAAGGCTGCGAGTACGGTTGCGTACGCGGCGCTAACAGCGATTCCGCCGTCGGCAGTTCGCGGGTTCGTTCCGGTAAAGCAAGCGGCGCACTTCCGCCACCGGGAAAGAGTTGGTCGTTGATATCGAGATAGAAAGAAGAGTTGGGATCGACGGTGCCGTAATCAATGGTGCCGTAATAGCTCGACGGATAGCCGGCGATTGCGGCCTCTTGCAAACCGACCAAGGCGATCGAGAAAGCGATCGCGGAAAGAAGGCGCTCAAACGAGAACGCAGTGGGGCACAACATGGGACGACCTCGCATTATCGGGGATCGAAGCGCCGCGCAAACGCGCAGAACGCACGCGCGTCGTCTTGTGCCTAAACGACCGCGATACGGGAATCCTATGCTCGCGCCCGGGGGTGGTCAAGCAAGTAAGCGAAGATCAGCGGCGCAACCGCCGTCGGCGCGATGCCGCTTGTTTCAATCGTTTCCGGGCCGATTCCGCGACGATTTCCCCGCACACTGGTTGAAATGCATTGCGGGCGACCGGATACTAAGCGTCGCCCTGCCCGACGTATTTCGGCATCTTGAAACGTGCCGCGATCGAGCGTCGGCGAAACTCACGCCCGGCTCCCGCCGTTTGAAACCAAGATTAGGAACTCGTCTTATGCACAGCCCACTTCGTTGTGTCGTCGCCGCGCTCGCGCTGCTCGTAACCATCCCGGCGTTCGCCGCCGACAAGGTCCAACCGGTGCGACTCGGCACCGGCGTGATGACTTTCGAAACCGTTCCCGGCTGGGGCTTGCGACCCGACGGTAAATCGGCTCTCGGGTCGACGCACGGCGCGGTCGTGATCGATAAGGCCGGCGCCGTGTACGTGAGCGCGAATAAGGGAGTCGTCGTGTTCGCGCCCGAGGGCTCGATGATCAAGGAATATGTCGGCAAGGATTTCACCAGTTTGCACGACATGGAGATTCGCGCCGAAGGAGACGAAGAATTCATCTACGGCGCGCGCAACGGCGCCGCCGAAGGAATCAAGTTCAACGCCCGCACCGGCGAGATCGTCTTCAAGCTCCCCTTCCCGAAAGAGTCGGGCCTGAACCTAACGAAGTTCAGCCCGACGGCCATCACCGTCGCTCCGAACGGCGAAATCTTTCTTTCCGACGGCTACGCGAGCAACCACATCTTCGTGTTCGACAAGGCCGGCAAGTACCTGCGACACTTCGGCGAGAAGGGGAACGAACTCAAGCAGTTCAACACGGCTCACGGCATGACGCTCGACACGCGTTACGAACCGCCCCGGCTCTTGGTCTGCGATCGGAACCACACGCCGAAGGGACGCCTCTTGCACTACGGTCTCGACGGCAGCTTCATCGGCGAAGTGATCACGGGCCTCGGCATGCCGACTTCGGCGAGCGTGCAAGGAGATTACGTTTCGGTGCCCGACTTGCTCGGCCGGCTCGTGATACTCGACAAGGAAAACAAGATCGTGGCGACGCTCGGCGAGAATCCCGACCCAGAGAAGGGGAAGAGCTTCGGCATCACGCAAGACAAGTGGGTCGAAGGAGCGTTCAGCGGCACGCACGGCTCCTACTGGGACAAGGACGGCAATCTCTACGTCCAAGACTGGAACGTCGACGGCCGGATCATGAAGCTGGTACGCGTGAAACAACCGGCGGCGACCTCGGGCGAATAGCCCTATTCTGCAAGCGACCGCAGGTCTTTTAAGGCGAGGCGACGAATGCCTAATTCGGTCGCGTTTAATATTTGATCAACGACACTATATAACGGAGTTCCGCCTCTTTTCCGCAGAGCGAGACGATCGCATCAATCCGAGATCAAAAATGACCCCCAAGCTTGTGACGGCAAGAATTCTTACGCCCTCCGTGTTAGGAACGCTTGTCTTGGGGCTGATGATATTCGCTTCTTTGAAAGTAAGAGAACGGGACTTTAGAAAGGTCGTCGGCACACCAAATCTAGAAGCCACATATCACGCTTTATTAACCATTACTGCCTTAGAAGAAAACCCTGCCGAAAACCACTTATTCCTCCCGAGCGTGTCGTTAGGCAATGACCTAGACAAGCATATCTCATGGGGGTTGACTGCCCCGACTAAAACCGGCGATTACATTTACACCAGCTATACGCCGCCCGGCTTCGTAGCTCCCTATGTCGTATTCCATGTTCTCAATCTAGATGTTTCTCGAGCGAATTTGGCTCGCTTCAATTTCGTGCTCGGTGCAATAGCATCTATCGTTCTATTTAGTTTTCTGAGGCAATTACTAAGCAGCTTAGAAGCAGTTACAAAACTTCGTGTTGCTAGCTAAACG
>JAIOPP010000066.1 GCA_021413845.1 Planctomycetia bacterium
AACGCTCGCCAAAGAGCGACGGGATCGAGAGTGCTGAGATTGATGCGAAACTTGACGGCCTCCCGAACGGCGTCGTCGATTTCTTTCGTCACTTGGATCTCGGACTTGTGCTCCTTCAGTAGTGTCGGATCAGCATGGGCAAGGCCCTGAAGAAGGGACTGAAGATATGATGCTTCTCGACCTTCGTCCGCCCGGCCGATCCGCTCGATCTCCTGAAGCATCCACTTCAGAGATTCGCCGGTTTGCAGGAGGTGGTCGAGGAAGGAGAACGAGATGAAGGCTTCAAGGCCGAACCGAGCGACGGCTTCGATCACCAACGGCATGATCGTCGGATCGGGCGAACGGGAGCGGGCGAAGTAATAGACGGCGTCGTTACGAACCTCTCGCTCCGGATGCAGTATTGCCGCTTGGATTTTCTCAACCGGTACTCGCATCGAACTTCCCTCGCAGATCCTTCGGACGATCCGCTCAGTTTATTCGATCAGGCTTATCTTGGCAGCATGGCACGATGTCGATCGAATCGAGACCAAATGAGGCCCATCGATCCCAAGTCGACGAGGACTCAGTCTGCCGTCGAAAAAGTACCTCATCCTCATGTCGAATGCGATATTTGGGCGATCCGGTGAATGACATTCGTCGTTCGGTTCCTGCGCTCGCCCGAATGAAACAGCATTAGTTCGGGACAGGTCTTCCGTTCGCAATGCCGCTTCGCCGTGGCTAAAATGGCGACGCATCACGACCCGCCACGGGACGGAATATGAACGTCGGATTGGCTAACGAGTTCGCCGCCTTGTGGGAGGCCAATGATTCCACGCCTGACGTTTTCGACTTCTTACAGAAGCGTGCGGATGCCTTGCTTTCCGAAAGGCTCGGAGTGTTGCTTTGCGATCAGCGGAAGCGTTGGCATACAAACCATCCGCTTCGGGTCGAAGACTATCTTTCCAAACTGCCGGAACTGGCGGTCGATCCCGAGCTAAAACTGCAACTGGCGATCGGTGAATTTCAGGCTCGTCGGGATGGCGAGACCACGCCCGACATCGACGAGTTCACGTCTCGGTTCGCCGATCTTGGTGAGTCTCTTAAAAGCAAATTGCTGAAACTCCTTTCGGAAAGACATCAAGAAGATCACGACCTGACTACAACCGAGTCGTTATCAGACCAGTCAACTCACATCGAGGAACGAATCGGTCGATACCGGCTTATTCGACTATTAGGTCAGGGATCGTTCGGACGAGTCTGGTTGGGATTCGATGATGAACTCCGTCGGCAGGTCGCCGTTAAGGTGCCGACCCCGGAACGATTCCAAAAACCGGAAGACGCCGAAGCATATTTGGCCGAAGCTCGCACGGTCGCCGGTTTGAATCATCCGCATATCGTTCCGGTCTACGACGTAGGACGATCCGACGATGGCTCCGTTTACATCGTGTCCAAATTCATTGAGGGAAGTAATCTCGCCGAGCGAATCAAACGAGATCGGCCGAAGGTTTCGGTGGCGGCGACATGGATTGCGACGATTGCCCAGGCACTTCACCATGCTCACCAGAAGCGTCTCATCCATCGGGACGTAAAACCGGCCAATATCCTGATCGAAGACGGTCCGGACTTGCCTTACGTGGCCGACTTCGGTTTGGCGATCAGCGAAGAAGCCTATCTGCGAGATAGCCGACTCGCTGGAACGCCTGCCTACATGAGTCCCGAGCAAGCTCGGGGAGAAGGCCACCGACTCGATGGTCGGAGCGATATTTTTTCTTTGGGAGTCGTGTTGTACGAATTGCTGACCGGCAAGCGTCCGTTCCGTGGCAGCACGAGCAACGAGCTTTGGCATCAGGCGATCTCCGTCGATCCGGCACCGCCTCGGGAACTCGAAAGTTCTATCCCCGCCGAGTTAGAACGGATTTGCCTGAAAGCGTTGTCCAAACGTGTTTCCGACCGTTACTCGACGGCCGCTGAATTCGCCGATGATTTATCGAAGTGGCAGCAGGGTCCGCAGCAGCCTCATCAAGAATTCCAAGTCGTTCCCAAGGGTTTGCGTTCGTTCGACGCCGACGATGCGGATTTCTTCCTCGACCTCTTGCCCGACCCCAGAAATCGAGCAGGACTGCCCGAGAGTATCCAGTTCTGGAAAACTCGGCTCGAAGAAGCCGATGCCGACCGAACTTTCAGCGTGGGCTTGCTCTACGGCCCCTCGGGTTGCGGCAAGTCGTCGCTCGTCAAAGCCGGACTCTTGCCCCGGCTTTCCCAAGATGTCATCGCCATCTATGTCGAGGCCACGCCCGACGAGACCGAGATCAGGATTTTACGAGGACTGAGAAAACGGGTGCCGGACCTGACGGGTGAACTGGGATTGGTGGCAACCTTTGCCGCCCTCCGGCGTCGTAGCGGCTCCAAGGTCGTCATTATCTTGGATCAGTTCGAGCAGTGGCTCCATGCCCATCGAGGCGAGCAAGACACCGAACTGGTCAATGCCTTACGGCAGTGCGACGGCGGACGAGTGCAAGCGGTCGTCATGGTACGGGACGATTTCTGGTTGGCCGCCAGCCGGTTCATGAACGATGTGGAAGTCGAATTACTTCAAGGTCGGAACATTGCTTTGGTCGATTTGTTCGACATCGACCACGCTGAAAAGGTACTCATCAAGTTCGGCCAAGCGTTCGGCAGGTTGCCCGCTCAATTGAGTAACCTTTCAGACGACGAAAAGCGGTTTCTCCGCACCGTCGCCAACGGCCTAGCCCAAGACGGCAAGGTAGTCTCGGTTCGGTTGTCGTTGTTCGCCGAAATGGTCAAAGGCAAACCGTGGGTTCCTGCGACGTTGGAGCAAGTCGGCGGCACGGCCGGGATCGGCGTCAACTTCCTGGAAGAGACGTTTAGTTCTCGCTCGGCCAATCCCCGGCACCGGCTGCATCAACAAGCGGCCCGGGGAGTTCTCAAGTCGTTGCTCCCCGAGGTCGGCACCGACATCAAGGGCCACATGCGATCCCATGCCGAGTTGCTTGAGGCGGCGGGCTATCAGGATCGCCGTCAAGACTTCACTGAACTGCTTCGCATTCTCGACGGCGAACTACGGCTCATCACACCAACCGACCCGGAAGGCTTTGCCACCGACTCGGACGGCAACCCGAACTTGAAATACTACCAACTCACGCACGACTATCTGGTGCCGTCGCTGCGAGAGTGGCTGACTCGCAAGCAACGAGAGGCCCGCCGAGGTCGAGCCGAATTGAAACTTGCCGAACGCTCGGCCCACTGGAACGCTAAGCCGGAAAACCGCAACCTGCCGTCGCTGGGGGAGTTCCTCAACATTAAGTTGTTGACCGACCGCAAGCACTGGACTGAACCGCAGCGGAAGATGATGCAAAGGTCATCACGAGTTCAAGGGCTACGCTCGGGTATCGTGGCGGCGGTACTCGTTGTCGCTGGCTTGACGGGCATGAGTGTTCGCAATGCCGTCGTCGAAGAGCAAAACTACACCCGAGCCGAAGGGTTGGTGGACGGCTTGCTGAACGCCGACATCGCCCAAGTGCCGTCGCTCGTGAGCAGCCTCGCCGAGTATCGCACCTGGGCGGATCCCTTGCTCAAAAAACAACTTGCCGAGGCCGACGAGAATTCCGCAAAGCGGTTGCACATGGCCCTGGCGTTACTGCCGGTGGATGCAGGCCAAGTGAACTACCTGCGGAAACAGATACTCGTCGTGACGCCGCAGCAGTTCCCCGTGGTGCGAGACGCTCTTCTCCCCCAACATGCGGTCGTCAGCGAGAAACTCTGGAGCCTGCTGGAAGATCAAGCGACCGACCCGGACGTTCGCTTGCGAGCGGCAGCGGCCCTGGCACGCTACACGCCCGACGACCCTCGCTGGGAGTCGGTTAGCGGCGACGTGGCCGCTCGTTTGGTCGTGCAGAATCCGCTGGTGCTCGGCATCTGGACCGAAGCCTTACAGCCGGTAGCCAAGTTCTTGTTGCCGCCATTAACGGCCTTCTTGGAAGATGAAAAGCGAACCGCCTCGGAGCGGGGGGTGTCCGCCAATCTGTATCAGGCCTTTGCCCGTAATCAGCCGGAGGCCTTCGCCCCACTGGAAAAGGTGCTGGCTGAAAAGGTCACCGATACTTCCTCAGACGCCTCGATTGCCGTGGTGAAACGACAAGCCAACGTGGGCGTGGCCTTGCTGCTGATGGGCCGTGGTGAACAGGTCTGGCCGTTGCTGCGTCACAGCACCGACACGACGCTCCGCAGTTTTTTGATCGACCGCATTGCACCGGGCGGTGTGAAAGCGAAGGTCTTAATGGATCGGCTGGAACAAGAGCCCGACGTATCAATACGGCGAGCCATCTTGCTGAGCCTCGGCAATTATGGAGTGGATCGTTTGTCGGCGGGGGAACAACGGAGTTTTCTAACTAAACTGTTGCCGATCTATCGAAATGATCCCGATCCCGGCCTGCACGGTGCCGCCGAATGGTTGTTGCGACAATGGCAAGCGGCGGACGAACTGCCGATGATCGACAAGGAGTTGGCGACCGGCAAAGTGGAACCGGAACGGCAGTGGTACGTGAATCGGCAGGGTCAGACAATGGCGATCGTACCCGACCCGGGCGAGTTCTGGATCGGCGAGGGTACGCAACGGCAAAAGATGCAGCTTGGTCGCAACTTTGCAATCGGCATCAAGGAAGTCACGGCGGAACAATTTGGCCGGTTTCGCCAAGCGGCTACTAACACTGCCCCGACAGTCAAGGACCAACCAGCGAGGTGGGTTTCTTGGTACGATACGGCGGCCTACTGTAACTGGCTGAGCGAGCAGGAAGGAATCCCGCAGGATCAGTGGTGTTATGTACCGAACGACCAAGGCAAGTACGAAGCGGGGATGAAGATGGCCCCAGGTTACTTGCAACGAACGGGCTATCGTCTGCCCAGCGAAGCGGAGTGGGAATTCTCTTGTCGAGCCGGGTCTGAAACCGAGTATTCCTTCGGGAACCCCGTCGAGCTGCTCGATCGCTACGCTTGGTATCTGAACAACTCATTGAAGAGACAAGCCAACTTAGGTGCGAGACTCAAGCCGAACGACCTGGGTGTGTTTGACATGCACGGGAATCTCAACGAGTGGACGCAGACCAAGTTAAGGACCTCGCCGTCTACAACGACGAGCGATGGGAAAGCGACTACTGACCCGGAAGACCTGTCCGAATTAGTCGACAATGCCAGCCGTGTCTTGCGTGGCGGCTCGTTCTTCAATCTTGCGTTGGACGTGCGTTTTGCCCACCGTTACGCCAACGTGCGGGCGGACCGTCAACTCTCCGACGGCGGGTTCCGTGCGGCGAGGACTTTACCGATTCTCCCCCTTACCTCTTTACCACCTACGCCAGTAGGGCGTCGAAATTAAAAAACACCTTGAGAGCTTCTGTACACTGCCCCGTGGATTTGAATGACGCATCGGAAACAGGCCGAGGAGCGGGTCGTCATTACGAAGACGTATGACCTGATCCTCTGGTCATGTCATCACACAGGCAAGTTCGCTCGGAATCACCGCTTCGTGCTGGGTGAACGAATCGAACGGAAGCTGTACAACTTGTCAGAGACCTTGATCCAGACCCAATTGCGGGGGTTTCGGTATTCTCAACCCGCCTGTCGCTCACCATTTTTCTATTTGGACATTTGGTATCTCGGGAAAGAGCCGTGCGAATTGACGATTTGAGAATTCTCAAAAAGGGAGTCCTTTCACGTAGTTTCGGCGCAAAACTACTTCAAACAACCGAAACGGATTTGAGAAATCAAAGCGTTACGCAGTCATGACTTTCGTTGTAACCTCTTGACTAGTAATGAGGTTGCAACAAATTGTCGTCGCAAGCTACGGAACCGAAGGTTAGTGGTTCGAGCCCACTAGGGTGTACTCGCTTTATCTGACGCTGAGTCCTAGACTTAGGACACCCGCCTGCGTCGGGCGGTGCGGCTCGGAAGTTGGCTAGCACCCGGTAATTACCGGGGCGCCGCTTTCTCGGAGCCCATCATGACCGCCCCCTTTCCGACTTATCGGCGCCACAAGCCGTCCGATCAAGCCGTCGTCACCCTCAACGGCCGGGACTTCTACCTCGGCCCTTGGAAGTCCCAAGCAAGTCGCACGGAGTTCGATCGGCTGATCGCCGAATGGCTCGCCAACGGCCGGCAGCTGCCGACCACGGTCGAGTGTGGCGCGCTAAGCGTCGCGGAACTGCTCGTCGCCTATCTCAACTTCGCCCAGACGTACTACGTCTGCGAGGGGAAGGTCACGAGCGAGTACACCTGCATGAAGGATGCGATCCGTCCCTTGCGCGAGCTCTACTCTAAGATCCCCGTCCGCGAGTTCGGCCCGCTGGCCCTCAAGGCGGTCCGACAAAAGATGATCGACCAGGGGCTCTCTCGTCGACACATCAACCAGCGGGTCAATCGGCTCCGCCGGATTTTTAAGTGGGGCGTCGAGAATGAGCTGGTCCCCTCCAGCGTGCTGTACGGGCTGCAAGCGGTCGCACCGCTCAAGTTCGGCCGCTCCGCGGCGCCGGAGTCGAAGCAGGTCTTGCCGGTGGGCGATCAAGATGTCGATCCGGTCCTGCCGTTCGTCTCGCGACAGGTCGCCGCCATGATCGAACTGCAGCGGCTCACCGGCATGCGGCCGGGAGAAGTCGTGTTGATGCGGCCGGGCGACATCGACCGGGAGCACGAGGTCTGGGTCTACCGTCCGGCCAAGCACAAGACGGCGTACCACGGGCACACTCGCGAGATATGCCTCGGCAAGCGATCGCAGGAGATTCTGACGCCGTGGCTGCTGCGTGCGGCGGAGGCGTACTGTTTCAGTCCCGGGGAGGCTGAGGCGGAACGGAACGCGGTGCGACGGCAAAATCGCAAGACCCCGATGACGCCGAGTCAGGCTCGGCGCAAACGCAAAATGCGCCCGCAGAAAACGGAACGAGACCGGTACGATCGCGATTCGTATCGCCGCGCGATCGACTATGGGATCCGCAAGGCGGGCGTACCGCACTGGCACCCGCATCAACTGCGGCACTCGTGCGCGACCCGTGTCCGGAAGGAATTCGGCCTCGATGCGGCCCAGGTCGTGCTCGGGCACAAGTCGGCGACCGTCACGGAGGTCTATGCCGAGCTCGATCGTGCCAAGGCCGTCAGCGTCATGGCGCTGATCGGCTGAGGCCTTTGCCAAGAATCGCTTCGTTCCCGAATCGGAAAATAGACGGATTCCGACTTTCTGAGATAATCGAAAGCGAAACGACCTCACCACGGGTCAGTCGGCTGATCTTCGACGTGTCTTCCGCCGCAACTGCCGCACCTTGTGGTTGCGGCGGACGACGACCCAGCTCTTAATGGTGCCCTCATGCCTTCACTTGAAGAAGTGCGCGCTTACGTTTTCGGAGTCCGACTGGAGCAGGCCCGCCGCGCCGCTCAAATTTCGTTAGACACCAAGACAACGTACGGGATATTCGTTCGCTTGACCGACGCCGCTCAATGGCTGCGGTTCGCAGGTCTTCCACCTGCAGATCGCAAATCATTGTCGAGACTATTCACTGTGGCTATCCGCTTCCTTGAGCGCTCCTCGAGGCGATCAATCGATCTTACCGACGAATTTTGCGATGTCTGTACTAAGCAGATTGAAATGGCTGACTCGATCATCCTTTCGTGGACGACATCGCTGGGACTTCAGAGCTCCGCGCCGAATTGGTTCGAGCTCGGAAAAGAGATCATCAACGGCGAGGGAGGTGATCCGCCGCATCCGGGTAGGGAGCTGCAGGCGCGACGCGCTTGGGACTGGCATGATCTCAAGACACTGAAGCGGCTCATGAAAGCGATCGGTATCCGACAAACGGATCTATTTCCGAAATCTTCGACGCAGCAATCGTGGCTCGATTCGTTACCGGTTCGACTTGCCGAGTGGAATCGAATCGAGGTCGGCATTCTCAGGCTGGAGGAGTCGATCGAGAAGGAGCAAGTAGCGGCTCTAAAACGGGAAGAGACCTCGAAAGCATCGCTCGTGCTGCAAAAGTTTCAGCGCTCGATTCTAAGGGCCCTCAAGCATCGGGCGTTGTCGCATAAGGAACTGGCCGCAACCGTGAGTCGCGGGGACGAAAAACGGTTGCGTAAAAAAAATGGCCTGCCGGAGCTTCTAGAGTGCAGTCTTGTGGCTCATAAACGCGGTCTCGGGTATTACCGCCCAGACGCAATGCCTAGCGACGATGACTGGAAATAGCGTCTTTCCGGGCGATTGTTCACCGTTTTGTCATACATGGCATCGGTCGCAGTCGAGGCCCTAAATGAGCCCTCTTCCGTCCCCTTATTCAGCAAGAAGTCTTCGCTTTTAATTGCAACAGTGTCGCGAGTCGTCTCGTGTCGTTGCGAGTGAAAACGAATGATCGATCCCCTTGTCGAAGAGCTGCTGTCCCTTGCGGCCGCAGCCAAAGCCAAATTCTTGCCCGGTCGCAGGCAAAGCAAACGTCCGAGCCTGTCGTGCATTTATCGCTGGACCAAAGCAGGTTGCCGCGGCGTGATCTTGGAGAGCGTCCAGTGCGGCGGCACTCGCTGCACGAGCCGAGAGGCCCTGGCGCGCTTCATGGCAGCATTAACGGCGTTGGAATCGCCGGTGCCGTCGTCTCCGGCACTTCCTCGCGCCGTTCCTGCTGCCGTGGATCGAACGCTCGACCGTCTGCTTGGCTAATTCTCACTGTCGCTGCATCTTTCTCTCCCAAGGAGCCGTAAATGGCAAATCAACCGAAACTGAAATCCACGCGAAGAACTCCGAGAACTCCACGAACCGCGAGCGGATCGCCGGAGATTTTTGCGCTCTTGCCGAGTAGCCGTGCGCCATCCGCCGAAGTCGGTGAGTTGATCGCCGGGCTGCCGCCGGGCATCGCCCGCAACTATGAGTCGATGCACGAGATCCTCGACAAGCAAACGCAGGCCGAGATGGTAGCCGCCTATCAAGCGGGCATGTTCGTGCAATCGACGCTCGAAAGTCCCCCGCCGCAGGTCGGCTGGGCGATTCGCTGTGATCAATTCGACGTTGTGACCGCGGCCCTTGGGATCTCGGCCGAATATCTCGTCGAGGCACTCGCGTTGGTGCAGAAATTCAACTTGCCGGAATTCGGCGTTCTCATTCGCCGATCCCCGATGACGTGGGCGCATCTGCGCCTCCTCGTTCACGTCGAACACGCGAACGATCGTCGCGACCTCATCGAACGGATTGTCGGAGAAAACCTCAGTTGCGAAGAGCTGCGTCGCGCCATCGACCAGCTCAGCGCTCCTACCGCCGCTAACCGCGCAATTGAGCTCTAGCTCGCCATGCTTGAACGCGACGGACGGTCCGTGAACCTGTCGCTGAAAAACTCATAAGCACGCGTCCATATGCGATAAATAGAAATCGGTTTGATCGAGAACGGAAGCACGCATGAATCAGCATTATCCGCCATCGCTGTCGCGAGACGGCCAGCAATTGCGCATGGATTCCCGCCTGTCGGCGATGATCCCGGAAATTCGGTCGAAGTGCCTCGAATTTTCAGGCGGCCCCAGGGCAAGTCGAGCGGTTCGGCCTGCATGGTTCGATTTGCTGAGCGATGCCCGACCGCCGAAGCGGTCGCTCGCGAAGAACGATACGTCGGCCAATCGCGCGACGATCGGCTTGGAGGCCATCGTCCGGTACATGATTCTGTCTCGTACCGGGCGACAGGAGCCGTTCTTCGTGCCGAGGCCGATCGGCCGAATAAGAACGATCGAAGGCGTCCAGGGCCACGCAGCGCCGTACGCCGCCATCCCTGAGTTCATCGCAGCCAACCCCGGCGGCGTGATCGGCTACGCGGCGGACGTCGATCGTGCGATGGCGATCTCTGCCATCGCGGAGGCCTTTCCCGAGGCCCGGATCTTCATCGTAGCTTCGAGCTACCGTCAACGCCGACAAATGAGCCAAGCTCTTCGCGCACTAGGCTGGGACGTCACTGAGCTAGCCGGGCGATCGACGACGGTGAAGCTCCAACGCCTCTGCGTCGGTGTCCGGGGCGACCTTGGACTTTACAGTGCGGAATTCCACCCCGAGGTCGTGCGCACGACGGTCTCTCCGGCCGGCACCTGCGCCGCAGATGACGTGCTCGGTCTCGAGCATGTGAATTTGTTGCTTTTCCTCGATGCCGAGCATGCCGCCGGCGACCGATCGCAAGACGTGATCTTGGCCTGTCGACAGGCGCGACTGTTCGCGTTCTCGCCCTCCGGACGTTGGATCGCACCTCGTAACGCCGATCGCGTCGTGGCGACGTTCGGCCTGAATCGGATTACGGTCCTCGATCACGAACGAACCGCGCGGCCCGTGCAAACGGCCTGGATCGACCACGCCGACGCGCCGACGTTGAAACAGGCGTCCGAACAACACGCAGTGACGATCTGGCGACATGGAATGTGGCGCAACGGCCCCCGAAATCGGCGGTTGATCGGTCTCGTTCGAGCTCTGTCGTCGCGCTCCGGCGCAGATCGTCGGCGTCAACTCAAGCTACCGGCCGATCGGCCGCTTCGCACCGTCTTGTTGATGTCAGCGCCGGAGCACGAGCAGGTGCTCAGGAACGAGCGACAGTCGCCACCTCCGCCGCCATGTTCGTGGGGCTTCGGGCTTTATCCGTTGAAGATCGAGAACGACGCGGAGTGCCTGTTGCTCTCGGTCGACGACGCCGAGAAGGTCGATTTCGCGACGGTCGACGCGGTCGTCTGGGCCGGTGCCGGCGATCAGGGATTTACGCCGACGTTGGACCAGCTTGCGGCCACCCGTCCCGATCAGCGGCCGCTCTACCTCATCGATGTTAGCGATAAAGCCGGTGACTCGCTGGCGCGGATGGTGCGCCGTCGAGACCGGCGTTATCGCGATCTCGGCTGGCATGGGGTCGGCGAGGACCCGATCGCGGCCGCTGCGCGCCGCTTTCGCGACGCGCCGCATCGGAGGGACCTTCAATGAGTTACGAGTATGGTCTTCCGAAACGTCGCTGGGATGCTGACCCGAGGTTTCCCGGTGAGTCTTACCGAGTCCCGACGTTCGCACACCGCTCGCTGATCGAGTTCGGTACGACGCCGTGGTTGAGAGCGACGAACGCCGAGTACTTGCTGCGCGTGTTTTTCGAGATGCGGGCGAACAACGGTCACGGTAAAGGAATCGACCGTTTGACTTACCACGACTTCAGCCTCGCGGAGATCGGCGACGTGTTCAGAAAGGTCGCCACAGCCCTTCGCCGAGGAACGTATCGGCCGTCTGGGGTGCGATGCTGCTCGATCCCGAAGACGGGCGGCGGGAACCGCGTGCTGCGGCTTCAAACCATCGTGGACCGGGTCATCGCCGGAGCGATTCACCGTGAGATCCTCGGCCCGCTGGAGGCCGTTTCCTGTCCGACCTCCTTCGGCAACCGTCCGGGTCTTTCGCGTCTCGACAAGCTGGCCCGACTGCAGGCCGAAATCCTGTCGGACAAGCCCTTCGTGCTCGAGGACGACATCTTGAAGGCATTCGACTACGTCCGCTTCGCCGACGTGCGGCCCTTGCTGCCGCGGATCGTCGCAGAGCCGAAGCTCCGGGCGCTGATCGAAATGATTTTCACGCACAACCACGAGCAGGTCGGCATCGCGCAGGGCAATCCCCTCAGCCCCGACATGTTGAACCTGCTCCTCACCGCGCACTTGGATCGGCCGTTTCATACCGCCGGCCAAGGCAATCCGCTTCTCCTGCGCTATGTCGATAACTTGGCGAGCGCAGTCAGAAGCGCGTCCGAAGGCAGTGCCGTAAGGCAACGAGTCGCCCAACTGCTGCGACCGATCGGTCTCGAGCTGAAAAGCACGGGACAGCTGGTCGACCTACGTCGTCAGGGAGCCGGGCTCAAACTGCTCGGTTTCCTCGTGCAAATGGACAGTGAAAGGAGGATCAGATTTTCCATTCTGCCGCAGAGTTGGGTCAAGCTCAGAGAGAGCTTAACGGAGGCACATTCGTCTCCGCACCCACGACGACAAGCAGGACCGAGCATTCTGTCATGGCTCGGGGCCCAAGTACCGGCCTTCGTGAACGTGGAGTCGTCTTTCCCGATCCTGGAACGGATCCGTCAATTGACGGTCCGGACGGGATTAGGGGAGACAGGCATCAGTGACGGGGAGTGGGAACAGGCTGTTCTGACCGGGATCCGCCAATGGTCCCGGTACACCTCCGTCGCTCCTGGGGAATCCGGAGACCGTGATGGTCTCTGTCCCTATGGCAGTGTTGCGCTCCGCGACAACACCGTTCCGCCCACCGGGGCGGCATCCATCGCCGTCGCCCGGGCATAAAACCCCGGGCGGCGGACCTTTTTACGACCGTCTTATCACCACCGTCACCATGTTGTAGGAGAGTTGTATGTCGTCCGTTGCCCCTACCCCAACTGGTCAAGCTGAGACGCTTCCGCGCGTCGATTTGCCCACCGTGTTCGCCAAGCTCGCGCAAGGGCTTTGCCCGGCTTGTTCGGCGCGGGACGTCAAATTCACTCCCCCGGGGATGCCGTGTCCGACGTCCTTCTATCTTCAAGCCACCTGTATAGCTTGCGGTTGGAACTCGGATGACGCGCATGGTTTCCTGGCGGCGTATTACCGGCCTCTGGGGAACATCTCCCAGGCGGAACTCGCAGCTCTGGTGTTGCTGAAACCGTTGGCCGGAGCGTTGGAGGTTTTGGAATACAACCTCAACGCCAAGTTTTTTTCCGGCGCAACTGTGGAACCCGGCCCGCTCGACGTCCAAAGAAATACGTTCACGTCACGTAAGTTGACTTGGGAATCCGTTAAGGATTGCTTCGGTCCTGACAAGTTGAGCTTCTTGGAAGATTCGATCGTTCCCACAGTCGACGCAAGCATCGAAGTCTTACCGACGGGCTGTCGGTTAGCACCGACGACGGTTCGGCGATCGATCGGCGAGCCGCCGGCGTTCCATGCCGATGTTGCCGATCCCCGCGTTCCGTAATTTGACTACCGCCGCGGTATCGCAACGGACTCGATACCACTACTGAATCGGAAAGGAATTCCATGGGTACGAAAACGACAAGCATCGTGCGCGAGTTGAAGTTCTCGCAGGTCCGGACGCACTGGCCGGTGGCGATTGAGGGGGCGGGCGAGAGTCACTCCGCCTGTCCGCTTTGCCGCAAACCGACCTGGCAGGTTTACGAGGATCCCCACGTCGCGGGCGAGTGGGCCTCTTGCTCGAGTTGCCGGTTTGCCGGCGATCCGCTGGAGTGGACGGCGAGGATCACGTGCCGGAACATCTGGCAAACCGTTCGCGCGCTCGGCGAGGCCGGCATCATCGACACCGACATGTCGTCGAAGACCATCGGCCGCTACATGCGCGACCACGTCGGCTACCGCCGTAAGATCGCCGCGTTCTGGCGCCATGCGTTGCGAGATTTGTCGATTCGGAGTCTTGAACATCTCACCGACTGGCAACTAGACGTTTTCCGCGACCATTGCCAAGGGCACGAGCGAGAGTCAATGGGCATCGCCGGAGTCGCAAACGCTCGTGAAGTGGAAGCACTTTTTCATCCGGGTTCGGTAGCCCTTCAAAACCGATTGAACCGTGATGGGATTCGGACGAAGCGGCGCGGAAGCGGCGCCGGTGCCAGCCGGATCTTCACCGGTGCCGACTGGGGAAATTTCACGACGATCGCCTTCGAGGATCTCCCCGGCCGGATCAGTGGGTTCTACTTCCGACAGCCTGCTGAAGAGGATTCCGCCGCCAAAAGTCTGTTTCATGCCATCCCGCACGCGCCGGGGAACCACGCGGTGCGCGAAGCCGGGTTGGCGATGCTGACGCTTTCGCTCGGTTCCGTGTCGCCGAACTTCCGCGGTTGGGCGTTCATCGTGCACGATGCCGTGCTCGCCGCGGAGTTGCAGACCCACGCACTCAGCCACTGCATGTCGGCGCTGCCGATCTTCGGCGCATACGCCGACGAAAACTGCGCCTCGGACGAAGTCTTCCGGTGCTTGGCTCCTCGGCAGCTGGTCTTCTGGTCGCCTCATGCCGCGAATCGAATGGCATGCTTGAAGCAGTGTTGTCGAGCCCAAGGCCTCTTCGTCAACAACCTCACGGCCGAACAGGTTGAGGGAATGCGGCCGTACGACTTGTTGGTCGATTTGCGGCGGTTAGCGATCCCGTGGGATGCGGCACTTCGTCTTGAACTGATGCGTTTGCCCCGCGTTGAAGCGGCGGCCTTTCTCGACGGTCTGCAGTTGCCCGGTGATGTACACAATCGGCTTCTTCAGCAGTCGCGCGAGCCGCTATTACGACGACTTCGCTCCGTGCCGGATACCCTCGCCGGCTGCTTCCGCACCGAAACCGAAAAAGGGACGATCGTGGAGTACGCCGACGGCTGGTTCGATGACGCCACCAAGCGGCGTGAGTTGGACGGCCAAATTCGGGTCGATGAGATCCTGACTTTGGCCGATGGCTCCGAATTGGCGAAAGGGCGCCTTCGGCTACCGGATCAGGAGGTGATCGAATTCGATGAGCCCCTAACGAAAATCCAAAAACGCGGGCTCGTGACCGTCCTGAATGAAGTGTTGAAGAAATCCGGCAAAAAGAAGCTGCAGGCCAAACCGAAGGTCAACGCCCTGGCCTTCGCCGTCGCGACGGCGATCCAGCCTCCTCGGCTTGTCCCGCAGGCCGATGTCGTCGGCGTGCGCGGCGGGACGCGACTGCACCTGCGGAAGTTCTCGATCGCGTTGGGGGGCAAAATCGAGGTCACCGAGGACCCTTTCATCTCGATGGATGCTCCAGCTGCGGACTTCGATCCTCCGCGCCGTCTCACCCGTGACGCTCTCCGCCTGCTTGGTGACCAGCTCCGCGAGCAGCGGATCTTTTGGGCCATGGTCGCCTGCATCGCGCACAACGTCTTGGCGACTTTCGGCGGCTGGCGGCCCCGTGCGATCGGACTTATCGGTGACGGGGCGAGAATCGTCGGCGGCGAAGCCGCGGGATACCTAGGTTGCCGTGAGGTTCCTATCGCCCCAACTTGCCCCCCGGCACGGTTCATGAAGCTGGTCACCGCCGACGGGGCACGACATGGCTGGCCTGCGTTCGTGAACACCGAAGGAATGGTCCGCTGGCCGGCCTGTCGAGAAGCGTGGCTCGACGACACCCGCACCAAGAACGCGATCGTGCCGTTGCCCGCCGATGAAACGATTCCTCGTGCGGAGTCCGATTGGCTCCTCCTCAAGACCCAGTGGTATACGGGTGACATCCGGTCGCTGCGGCCTTGGGCGCCGCACGTCCTGACCGGCTACTTTCAGGATCTATTCGCTCGCCGCGGTGATTTCGGACCGAGCTCGAATGAGCCGATCCGCACGATTCTGATCGATATGGCCCGCTGGTTCGGGCGTGCCGGAGGCGACTCGAAAATCATTCTGTTCGCAGGTCACTTATTGGGCCATGAGCGGAGCACGTTCGGCCTCGACTAGACACGATTTCCGCATGCGTCGCTGACAACTCGGCGATTTTGCGAAAGCTGGAGAATCTCGTGCTCAATGGCGAAGCCGATTCGATACTCCAAGTTCCGGCCTGTTTGGACGTGACCACGTGCCGTTCAGCCGCTCATTTCGGTTTGGGGCATCGACACTGACGTCAAAAGTCAGCGGGCATCGTGGGCAAACCGCCGTTTTCCAGCGAAAGTTCGAGGTCCGACGTCGAGGCATAAGGACTTACGTCGCCTTGACGGTCGAGAGCCCCCCAAGCCCTCCTTATGGAGCGCGGCTGGCGGCGCGCTCAGCAGCGAGTGCGTTCGAGCAACGTAGGTCGCCGGTTGCAACTTCGTTGCGCGGCGCGAGCCGGTTACCTGCGCCATCGGGTACATCGTCGTCGGGGCGACGATCATCGAAAGCACGTCGTGGACTACGACACCGTAACGACGCAGCATTTTCCGTCGTCGTGGAGAATTCGGTAATCGCTCCTATTGCAGTACGGTATCGTACGTAACTTTAGTTCTTAATACGTAGTATAGATGGAACGTCGCAGTACCGACCACTCGTGTGGAACTTTAGTTCTTAATACGTAGTATAGATGGCGGACCACCACAGAAGTAACTTTAGTTCTTAATAACTACGTTATAGATGCCCATGTGGTAGGAGAAGTCCTAGGGGTTCTTCTCCTACACAGGGCTAATGGGCAGAGTGGAGAGATAGACTACCCTGCGAGGCGCGCTTGCAACCCTCGACGAACAGCTTCCAGGTCACGAGCAGCGATCGCGAGCCGCCGAAGGCACTCCACGTCGTCCTGCTCGACGTCCGAGAGCTCCGACACGAATAAGTAAGCAATCCGTCTCCGAGCGTTCTCCGCGACGCCTACGAGCTCCTGGAGGATTCGTTCGCCGGGCGACTTGAATCGGGTCGGGATCTCTCGGGGCTCGATGGATCGCTGCCCCCCCCCTCGACAAGGCCATCCAACCAACCGCTCTCGTAATCACCTGAGCGATCGCAAGCCTTCCTCGACGAGTGTCTGCAATCGCCGACCGTTCATTCCCTCTGCCCGGTGAACCGGCACCCCGGATTTTTGCATCACGGTTGCGATCGCGCCGGCGCCACGTCAGAGGCCCCATCAGCGAGCGATCAAAAACAACGTCTGCACGGGGGCTTGTTCGTCATGAGCGTCTCGTCGATCGGCGGCGACGATCTCAGTCCCTTCGAGGGCGATCCTGGCCGCACGATGCTTTCTACGAACAGGGCGCTCGCCGACCGTGAGCTGGAACGATCGAGCGGTGCCGAACGCCTTCGTCGTGCTCGATTTTGTAGCGCGGACCAGTCGCTTATAAGCGACGCCGGATGTGTCGGGTCCGATAAATAGAAATCGGTCCTCCCCTTTCGATTGCTACGTCGAAGTCGGTGTCAGAGGGGACCATGTCCTCGAAGTGCAGTGGCCGGACGGAGTTCCCTGCCGATCCGATTGCGACCGGCACTCTATCGACAGCCCTTGCCGTGTCCCTCGTCTCCGGCGGTGCTACCCGGCCGGGGCGACGGCGGAAAATGCGACTCCGGCAACTGACGCCTACGCCGAGCCGACCGAGACGACAGACACAGGTCGCTGAACACGCGAAATCTCAGCGACTTCGGCTTCTAACTGCACAATCGCCGGCCGTTACTACTTCTTCCAGACGCCTGAGCTTCGCGTTGATCGATCCGGCGACTTCGGCGAACGCGGCGACCATTTCAGCGATTTGTCTGTTACCCGCTGTTCCGTGCCGGAGGCCCTCCCAACTCTCGATCGCTTGCTGGAGACGGCGATCCAAAGCCTTGAGGTCACGTACCATTCGCGTCAACGTCCGCGGTCGATCGATCAACGGCTTGAGGTGGCGACCACCTCGATTGCTTTTTGTTTTCGTTTTGCGCTTGGTCTTGATCCGCTTCACTTCCGCCTGGACTTCCGCCACCGTCCAGTTTTTTGCTGCGGCCTTCTCTTGCAGTGCCTTACGGTCAGACTTGGAAACGGACAGAAAACAGCTGATGTACCCCCAATGGAACGGGAGCCCGCTATTCCGTCTGAGATTGCAGAGCCTTTCGAGTTGTGCGTCCGAATAGCCCCCGGCGAACGCTTTGAACTTGCGGACGCTCGCGTCGCTGACACCCCATTGCTCCATCCAATGCGAGTTCGGCTGAGATGAGGCTTTCGCTATGCTGCCTTGGTGATAGTAGTTGCGTAGCTTCTGGATGATTCGCCAAGCCTTGGCCTCGCGAATCTGGTCGGCAGTGGAAGTCGGCATCGTCGCGCGTTCCGAGGAGTCGTAGAGGTCGCAGGCGTGAGTCCGAGCATAATCCGGAGCGTCGACCCGTTCTATGAGGCGACCGAATTCTTCCCGCAGCGCCGCCCAAGGCCGCTCGCCGCAAGCTGAGCATTTTCGACGGTCGCGACCATTGAATCCGGCCCTTATAATCACGACCTCCGCAGTGCCGTCGTCGCCCCCCGCCTTCCGCCTCCCCTCGAAGAGCCCTCGATGCTTCCTTTCCACTATCGCTTCTCGACTAGGTCGCTGGCGATCCTCACGATCTTGTCGGTCAGTGCCGTCGCGTTGGCCCACGAAGGACACGATCACGACGGCGAACATAAGACAGTCGCGCCCAAGTACCCCCGCGCCATCGTCCTGCCGGCTTTGGAGGGCCCCAAGCCATGGTCCGACAAGCCGCTGCTCGATGATCCCGATCGCTTTCAGATTGCGATCATGACCGACAACACCGGCGGTCATCGCCCCGGCATCTGGATGAAAGCGGTCGAACGCTTGAATCTCTTGCGTCCGACGTTCGTGATGTCGGTCGGAGATCTCATCGAAGGCTATTCGACGGACCCGGTTGAGATCGAGGCGGAATGGAAGGAATTCCTGGGCTTCATCGGCAAGATGCAGATGAAGTTCTTCTTCGTCGTGGGTAATCACGACGTCAGCAACCCGGTCATGCACGAAATGTGGCGCAAGCACTTCGGGCCGGAGTGGTATTCGTTCGACTACAAGGGGGTCCACTTCGTCTGCCTCTCTTCCGAAGACACGCGCGACCAAATCGGTCCGCAGCAGTTGGCGTGGCTGGCAGCGGACTTGAAGAAGAACGCCGAAGCGCGCTGGACGCTGCTCTTCTTCCACAAGCCCCTCTGGACGATCGCCGAACGCGCGCTCGCCGCGGGCAATCCCGATACGACGAATTGGAAGCAAGTCGAAAAGCTCCTCGGTGAGCGACCGCACACCGTCTTCGCCGGCCACGTTCATCATTACGTGCAGTACGACCGACGCGGCATGAAGTACTACCATCTCGCGACGACCGGCGGCGGTTCGCAGCTGCGCGGAATCCCTTACGGCGAGTTCGACCATGTCGCCTGGCTGACCATGGAGAAGGAGGGGCCGACGGTCGTCAATCTGCTGCTCGACGGGATCGTGCCGGCCGATACGGTGACGGAAACGGGGATCGCGCGGTTTCGCGATTTTCTCGCGAAGACGCGCGTCGAGATTGCACCGATTTTGATCGACGAGGACGAAGGGTTCTCCGAAGGTCGGATCGACCTCCGCTTGATCAATACGTACGACGTGCCGGTCGAGATGACCGCGAAGATCGAAGGCTTGCCGCTCCGCGGCCTCACGGTCGAGCCCAACGGCCTCAAGCTCATCGCCGCGCCGGGCGCGACTCAAGAGTTGTCGGTCAAGATTCGCTTCGGAGAGAAGATCGCGTTTCCGCATTTGGCGGAGACCCTGCTGACCGCGAAGATTCGCTCGCTCGACGACGAGCGGCCGCTGTCGGTCGAACGAACCGTCCCGGTCGTGATCGATCGAAAGTACGGCTGCCCGCGCGCTCCCGAGAAAGTCGCAATCGACGGCGACCTCGCAGAGTGGGGCGAATTGTCGTTGGCGACCGGAGACAAGCCGCTTCTGATCGGCGCGGCGCAGCAGTGGCAAGGGGTCGGTGACGCGGCGATGCGATTCACGACCGCTTACGACGACGCCTACCTCTACGTCGCCGCGCAACTGACGGACGACGCCGTCGTCGCAGGCGACCAACTTCAGTTCCGATTTGATGCCCGCTGGATCGCGACGCGCAAGGCCGAGAATTTATTGCGAGCCGGCACATATACGCTTTCGATTCCGGCGCCCGTTGCCGCCGCACTGAGTCCGGCAGCAAAAGGAACGGCGACACTTAGCGGCTCACCGAAGCTCGGCTCGGGGGCGGGCGACTCCGTGCTCTTCGCCAAGCAACGCACGCCAAACGGCTGGAACGTCGAGGCGGCGATTCCGCTCGAGCTGCTCGTGAAAAATCAGAGTGAGTATTGGCACAGCTTTCAGATGACGCCGGTTCTCACCGACGTCGACGACCCGGCCGACCAGCCTCTGCAAATGGTCTGGCGCGGTACGGCGGAAGCCGCAGTGCGTAATACGAACTTCGGCCAGTTCGTCCGGGCGAAACCGAAGTCCGTCGACACGAAATAGTTGCCCGAGGCCGTCCGCGTTTGGGGCCGGCCGCAAAACTTCTTGCCTCACAAACCTATGATGACCTCATGAAATGCTCGCTCCGCCTGCTCACCGCATCGCTGCTCGCACCGTAGGGTAGGCAAAACGCTCCGCCGCCGACAGCAGCGTCTGCGTCAACCGTTGGCGGGTCGCAAAGAAGCCTTTCCACGGGTCGTGCCGCATGGGAGATAGCCGTAACGGCAAGTTCGGCACGGTGAACTCGGCCGGGCCGTGCATTTTCGCTAACTCCTCCCACGTCGGCGGCGTCGCGACCGGCGCGCCCTCGCGGTTACGCGTCGAGTACACGATGCCACGGACGTCGAACTTCGCTGGTTCCGCAGATAGTCGACGAAGATTTTTTCTATGCGGACATCCATTCGCATGTTCGCGACGAAGCGGTCGGGGGGCGTGCCGAGCAAGCCCTCCGGCAAGAAAACGATCACACGGCGAACCGACTATTTTTGCCGCTGTGGGCGGATCGGCACCCCGAGCGGAAACCGGCTAAACTACGCGGTGCGGTTCCGCCGGTACACAGGGTAAACACAGATGAATTCGCTCGCCGGTCGATTCCTCGTGTCGAGTATCGCGGTTTTTACCGTAGCTGCGATGCTCGCCGATGTAGCCGGTGCCGCGGAGCCGAACGCCGCTGATTCCGGCGCGCCCTATCGAACGAAATATCGCGTCGTCAACGTCCATCGGCATGGTGCGCTCGCAAGCGAGGCTGCGTTGCAGGCCGAGTTGGGTGTGATGGACCGAACGGGAGTCGATAAGGTCGTCGTGCTCGATGGCGACTCCCCTCCCGGCACGTTGCCGGCGTGGTTGGAGTTGCAACGGAAGCATCCCGACCGTTTGGCGGTGTTCCTCAAGGCCGACTTTCGCAACTCCGCCCAGCCCGACTTCTTCGACACGCTCGTTCGCAAGCTCGAGAGCGCCAAGCGGGCGGGGGTGCGCGGCGTGAAAGTCTGGAAGGATCTCGGCATGGCGAACCGCGACGGCGCAGGGAAGCTGTTGACGATCGACGATCCGCGGCTCGATCCGTTTTGGGCGAAGTGCGGCGAGCTCAAGTTGCCGGTGTTAATCCACGCGGCCGATCCGCGCGAGTATT